>JACCVA010000397.1 GCA_013698435.1 Nocardioidaceae bacterium
CGTCGGCGCAGGTGGTGGACGGCAGTGCGGATCTGCTGCAGGGAGACCCCGGCATCGAGCAGGTTCTTGATTACCCGCAGCAACAAGATGTCGCGGAACGAGTAGAGCCGCTGCGTCCCCGAGCCACCGGCCGTGCGAACCGTGGGCTCCACCAGTCCGGTCCGGGCCCAGTAGTCGAGCTGGCGGTAGGTGATGCCGGCCGCGCTGCAGGCCGTCGGCCCGCGGTACCCGACATCGTCGGGTAGCGAAGCGACGTCGTCGTCGAACAGCAGACCCTGCGCGTCGGCTGCGTCGGCTGCGTCGGCAGCACGCTCGGCCGCCAGATCAGCGTTGCGTTGTGCCGCTGTCACATCCGTGTCCACCACTGCGACCTCCGTTGGTCAATCTGGCCTCACCACGGGCGACCGGCTGCGCACAAGACACACCGGTGAAGTTACAGGGCGAGGATCTCTGGGTCGACGGTACGGCGCGCAGCCGCGGCCGGTCAACGAATGACGGATCTAACACGCCGCGTGTCGCGACTCTCTACTAGACGTTGAGGGTAAGACTTTACGCTCACTCCGAGCCCTTGTTGGCGTCGAAGTCCTCCGGGTTGATCTGGTCGAGGAACTCACGAAACTTCTCGACCTCTTCTTCCTGCTCGTCCGGTACAGCGAGCCCGGCCTCGTCCAGGACCTCCTCGGCGCACACGATCCGGCTCCCAGTGCGCAAAGCCAGCGCGATCGAGTCCGACGGGCGAGCACTGACCTCGACGCCGTCACCGAGGACCAAGGTGGCATAGAAGATGCCATCCTTCACCTCGGTGATTTGGACCTCGTCGAGCTCGTTGCCGGTAGCCGCAAGGAGGTCGCGCAGCAGGTCATGCGTCAACGGCCGTGGCGGAACGACCCCTTGCTGGGCGAAGGCGATCGCGGTGGCCTCCACCGCGCCCACCCAGATCGGAAGATACCGCTCACCGTCGGTTTCCCGCAGCAGCACGATCGGTTGGTTGGACGGCATCTCGACTCGGACCCCTACGACATTGACCTCGCGCACCACCCCAGCGTACTCCGGCCGACCGAGTTCAGGCAGTACGCCGCAGCCCCCGGCGTACCAGCGCGGCGTGCAGCTGGACCGCCAGCTGGCCTAGGTGAGCGGACGCGTCGTCGGCGCGCCCCTGCGGCTCGCTGCCACGTTGGGCGCGGTACGGCGTCGTCACCTGGTCGATGAGACCGACCTGGCGCTCGGCCGCGGTCTTGAACGCTCGCATGTGCCGGGGCTCCAACCCGTATCCGGCCATCGCTGCCAGCGTCGTGGCGATGTCAAGCGCGTCGCCGTCGAAGAAGTCGGTCTCGGGGACCTTCTCCACCAGGCCATAGCCGACGAGCTCGGTCAGCTGCTCGTCGCTGAGCCCGGAGTTCGACAGCAGCTCGGCTCGAGACATCCGCAGGGCCGGTGCGCTGTCGTCGGGCGTCGCCTTGGCCGCAGCGGCGTCCCCACCGGAGCGGCGAGGCGCTCGCGCGGGCTCACCGGCGTTCGCGGCCGGCTCCAGACCGCGGTCCATCGCGTCCAGGTGCTCGCGGATCACCTTCAACGGAAGGTAGTGGTCGCGCTGCGCGGACATCACGTAGCGCAGTCGCTCCACGTCGGTGCGCGAGAACTTGCGGTAGCCCGAAGCCGTGCGTTCCGGCGACACCAGGCCCTCGGCCTCGAGGAAGCGAATCTTCGAGATGCTGGCGGTAGGGAAGTCGACCCGCAGCTCCGCGAGCACCTGACCGATCCCCCACCGCCCCCTACTGCGGACGGGTCCGGCAGGGACCACTACTGCGCGCCCTCCGGGCTGTTGAAGTAGACGAGCCGGTACTTGCCGATCTGAACCTCATCGCCGCCGGAGAGCACCACCTCGTCGATACGGTCCCGGTTGACGTAGGTGCCGTTGAGGCTGCCGACGTCGGCGACGACGTAACCGTCGGACGTACGGCGAAACACGGCGTGACGCCGGCTCACCGTGACGTCGTCGAGGAAGATCTCGCTGTCGGGGTGCCGTCCGGCCGCCACCTCGTCCGTGTCGAGCAGGAACCGGCTGCCCGCGCTGGGGCCGCGCTGCACCACCAGCAGGGCGCTGCCGCTGGGCAACGCCTCGACCGCGGCCTCATCGGCATCGGACAGCTGCGCCTCGGCCTCGGACTCCCCTCGGACCGGGCCACCGAAGTTGATGGTGCTGGTCGACCCCGACGGGGGGCTTTCGGCCGCGACCAGCCGATGACCGCACTGGGCGCAGAAGCGCGCACTGTCGGGGTTCTGGTGTCCGCATTCGGTGCAGAACGGCATTGCTTCCTCCTCCGGCCGGGCGACCACGTCTCCCGACTCCTGACTTCTACTGCGAGGTTATCGTGGCCTGGTAGTCCGTGGCCGTCATCAGCCCAGCGAGCTGGTCGCGATCGGTGGCGTCGACCTCGAAGATCCATCCCTCGCCGTACGGGTCACTGTTGCAGAGCTCGGGGCTCGACGACAGAGCCTCGTTCACCGCGGTCACCGTGCCGGTCACCGGCGAGAACAGGTCACTGACGCTCTTCGTCGACTCGAGCTCCCCGACGGCGGAGCCGGCCTGCACCGTTGCACCCACCTCCGGCAGCTGGATGTAGACGATGTCGCCGAGCTGGTCTTGCGCGTAGTCCGTGATGCCGATGCGGACCGGTCCCTCGCCGTCCGCACGGACCCATTCGTGCTCGGCGCTGTACTGAAGATCATCGGGTTGCACTGCATGCTCCTTCGGGCGGTCCCACAGGTCTGGACATCAGCGGTCGGTCGGGTGAGCGTACTCATCGGGCTTCGCCTGGTGCAACGACGACACCAGCACCACGTCGGCCCGGTCGATCTCGGCGCTGCCCTTGAGCGCCTCGATCGAGCTGACGAAGCCGCCTCGGAAGACCATCGCCTCGTTCAACGTGCCCGGTTCACCGACCGCGTCGATCACGTACGGCGCTCGCAACGGCACGTCGTCGACGAACACGAGACCGTCCTGCTGGGTGAACGACGTGGACGCGACGACACGCAGAGTGTCGTTGATCTCGATCGCCTCGGCGCCCGCCACCCGCAGCTCCTCGACACCGTTGAGCAGTGCCGCCGCCACGTCGTCGCCCTGGGCGTCGCGGACGACGATGGTGATGCCGGGGCCGGTGGCGGCAACGGACCCGGTAAGGATGTTGAGCACCTCGAGCTGGTCGCGACTCTCCTCGAGCGCGGCTTGCCGCCGCTGTGAGCTCGTCAGCAGCTCGTCGCGCGTCTGCTCGAGGTCGTCGAGCTGGCTGTTGGCCCGGTCGGTGGCACTGGACAGCGAGTCGATCAGCGCGACCAGGTTCTGGCGGCTTTGTCCGCCGAAGTTGTCGTCGGTGTCGGTCTGGCGGATCTGAACCGCGGCCGCGAAGCCAAGCAGTGCCAGCAGCGCTGCCACCACGAGCTGTCCTCGGCCCGGGCGGCCGGTGACGACCGCCCTCAGCCGGTCGACCGGGGCAGTGTCGGTGGGGTTCTGACGAGGACCGGGCATAGGCGTCACGCGTGGAAGAGATGGCGGCGGATCGCCGCGACGTTGGAGAAGATCCGGATACCGAGCACGACGATGACGCCGGTGGAGAGCTGTCCCCCGACGCCCAGCTGGTCGCCGAGGTAGACGATCACCCCGGCGATCAGCACGTTGGAGACAAACGACACGACGAATACCCTGTCGTCGAAGATGCCGTCCAGGAATGCCCGCAGACCACCGAAAACTGCGTCCAAGGCGGCCACGACGGCGATCGGGAGGTACGCCTGGAGCGGCTCAGGCACCGACGGCTCGAGGAAGAGGCCGACCAGGATGCCGAGGAGCAGACCGAGGACAGCGATCATCGCGCCTTCTCCGGACGGGCGTACACCAGCCGGTCCCGCGGGGCGGCGGGAACCGTCACCCGCTCGGCCGTGGCGAGGTCGAACGTGATGCCGAAGTTGGCCTCTAGCCCTTGCCACATGCGGCCGCCGGCGGTCTCGAGCAGACGCGACGGCAGCGTGTCGGGGTCCCCGATGACGGAGACGGTGTACGGCGGCGTCAGCGACCGGTAGCCGACGGTGATCGCCTGACCGGCGTACCGGATCGAGGTCAGCGTGCTCAGTCGGTGCCCGTCGATGGCGATCGCCTCCGCGCCCGACTCCCACAAGGCGTTCACCAGCTGGCGCAGATCGGTGTCAAGGATCGTGCCGCCTAGGGTCGCGGACCCGTCGGCCGCATCGTCGACCGTGATGACGATGCCGGGACCGGTCGCCGCAAGCGTGCCTGCCTCGATGCCCAACGTGGCGATGCGGGAGCCGAGGGCGCCGTTGCCGTCGACCTCGGCAGCCACCGCGGACTGCAGGCGGGTCACCCGCCTCAACGTGTCGCCGATGACCTCGCGCAGGTCGTCGTATCGGGCCTGGCGCTGGTTGATCTGCTCGATCAACGCGGCACGCTCGGCCATGGCGCGGGGGCGGTCCTGCTCGGTCTGCAGGGCGGAGACGCCGACCATGACCCCGAACAGCACGAGCACCGCCATGAGCCCGACGCGTGTGGTGGTGACGCCCGGGCGGTTCTGCGAACCACGGCGCTCGGCAACCGCACGGTAGTCCTCGTCGAGCGTGTTTGTCATGACCTGCTTGAGCAGCCCGACGTACGCGGGGTCTGTCGTACGAGTCTCCGGCCGTACCGCCCTGTGCTCATGCTGGGTCATGCCGGCCTGTCCACGGCCTCTCGCGGTGAGCGCAGGAGCCGGGTCACCTGGTAGGCGTAGAGGAAACCGGCCCACCAGTACAGGCCGGTTCCCCAGATCGTGAACGCCCAGCCGAAGACGTCGGCGAGCGTCTCCAAGCGGCCCTCTCCGTCACCGAGGAGCAGCAGCGGGAACGCGTAGAGCAGGCTGGCGGTCGCGGCCTTGCCGAGGAAGTGCACCGGCAGTGCGCTGTAGCCGCGGGTGCGCAGGAACGGCACCAGCGAGAACAAGAAGATGTCGCGCAGCGGCAAGATGATGGCCAACCACCACGGGATGATGTCGCGCAGCGCCAGGCCGATGACGACCGCGAGGATGTAGCATCGGTCGGCCACCGGGTCGAGGATCTGCCCGAGCTTCGACGCCTGGTCGAGGATGCGGGCGAGCTTTCCGTCCAGCCAGTCGGTGAAGCCGGCCACCATCAGCACGACGAGGGCCCACCCGTCGTACTCGGGCACCAAGACGAGCCACAAGAACAACGGCACACCGAAGAGCCGGGCGATGCTCAAGACGTTCGGCAGCGTGAGCACTCGGTCGGTGACCTGGATCGGCCGCTCAGCCACGCACCTCTCCGATCCCACGCAACACTCCGGCGGCTCGCCCCGAGCCACATCGAAACCTTAGTACGTCGGTCGTCGGTTCAGCGCCGCTGGATGGCTGTGTCCGTGCCCACTGTCAGACGTCGGTCGGGCCGACAGTCAGCGGCGGGTCGTCGGCGAGGGCTCGTCGGCTATCACGGCGGCGAGTGCCTCGAGCTCTTCCGCCAAGGACCGGTCGACGTCGAGGTGGGAGCTGCGGTCTCGGATGCACCGGTGCAGACTCTCCAGCCGCGGCGCCAGTGCTGCCGCCCGCAGGTCAACCGCCTGGGCCGCGAACACCGCCTCGACCGCGAGCAGCTGGGCCATCGACTCGACCATGTCGAGTAGCCGTAGTGCGGCTGCTGAGGCGTTCGAGGCGTCGTCCTCGACTGCCTCGGCACCGTCGCGAGAGTCGAAGGACAGTGGCGCCGCCTGCCGGTGGATCCGGACGAGGAGCGACTGGGCGACCTTGATGACGGGAGCCAGCCCCGAGCTGTCCGGCCCGGTGCCGGCGAGGTTGGCGCGGAGCTCGGTGAGGCCCGGCTGGAGGAGGCGTTGGCACCGGGACACCATCGAGTTCGCGTAGCCGGCCATCGCGATCGCGAGTCCGTCGCACGCCTGGGCCAGCATCGGCGCATGGAAGTTGCCGCTCGGCAGCACCTCAGTGCCCACCACGACCGGGTTGTCTCCGGAGCCGTTCAGTTCGGCGGTGACCTCGTCGCGCAACCGACCGGCCGCCTGGTCGAGGGCGGCCAGCGAGACGGCCGCCGCCCGGAAGCTCACCGGGTCCTGCAACCGTGGCACGGGTGGCGCCGCGACGCCGGTCGGCGGCGCTGTCAGCTCCCGCAGTGCCTGCCCGGCCCGGTCGAGTGCGGCGTTTCCGCGCAGCGCAAGTACGTCGGGGTGCAGCGGGTGGGAGCTGGCCCCGAAGCCGCGCAGCGACAGCGCCAGCAGTCCCTCGGCCCACCCGGCGAGGCGCTCGACGCGAATCACGGCCAGGGAACCGGCGCCTATCGCGATCGGGTTGCCGCCGCACAGCGTCAAGCCGTCCTTGGCCGCCAGCGTCGGCGGCGTGAGCCCGGCGAGCTTCAGCGCCACCGCCCCGTCGACCACGTCGGTGGAGTGGGCCGTCGTGGCCCGCCCCTCCCCCAAGGTGACGAGGCCGACATGCGCGAACTGGCACAGGTCGCTCAGCCCGACCGAACCGACCGAGCCGACCACCGGGGTCACCGCTGCGTTCACCAGTGCGGCCAAGGACGCCGCGACGTGCGGCGAGACGCCGCTGCCGCCGGCGGCGAACGTCGCCAGCCGGCTCGCGATCGCCGCTCGCACCGTCGTCACCGCCAGCGGGGCACCGACCGCCTGCGCACGCCCGCGTACGGTCTGCATGGCGAACTCGTGCGGGGACGGCGTCGTCACCGCCTGCCCGCTGCGGGCGCCGAGGCCGTGCGTCGCCCCGTACACAGCGGCGCCGCCCTCAATGGCCGCGTCCAGAGCCGCCCTCTCATCGGACAGCCGCACGACCACCCCGGCGTCGAGCTCGACCTGCGCGCCGGCGGCCACAGCAGCCACGTGCTCGGGTCTGACCTCACCGACGCCGCTCAGCACGACGACCGTGGGGTCGGTCACGTCGCCGATCGTGCGACGCTCAGGCATAACGCAGCCGAGTCCCCGCGTCGCGGGACTCCGCCTTGACGAGGATCGCGGCACCCAGTGCGATGTCGGACAGGGACAGCCCGCGGTGCCAGAACACGATCGTTGCGTCGTGCGGCTCACGGCCCGGCTTGTCGCCCACGGCGATCTCAGCCAGCTCGCCGTACAGGCTCTCCTCGGTCAAAATCTTGGCGTCCACGTGGGGGCGCAGCGCCCCGAACGGTCCTCGCCGGCACTGGCCCCAGTCGTCGACCACGACCTTGCTGGCGCCGTCGAGCAGGTCCAGCTCAACCGCGCTCATGGTCCCGTAAGGCACGACGAGGGCGCCGGGCTTGATCCACGCGGTCTTGAGCAAGGGCGCCGGCTCCGGAAGCCGGGATGCCTCGACGACGATGTCGGCGTCGACGACGCACGACTGCCAGTCGTCGGTGGCCACGACCGGTTTGCCGAGGTCGCGGTGCAGCCGGTCAGCAAACGCGGTGCGCGACTCAGGTCGTCGTGAGTGCACCCGGATCTCGTCGAAGTCGAAGAGCGAATCGAGCAGCCGCACGTTCCAGTACGCCGTCCCGCGTGCGCCGATGTGCCCGAGTACCCGCGGCGACTCAGGTGCCAGATGCCGCGCACCCAGAGCGGTCAACGCACCCGTGCGCATCTGCGTGATCGCGGTGGCGTCGAGGATCGCCCTGGGCATGCCGGTGCGCGGGTCGAACAGGTTGAGCAGCGCCATCTCGGACGGCAGCTGCTGCCGATAGTTGTCGACGTAGTCGCCGACGATCTTCACACCGGCCAGGCAGAGCGGCGCGATGTAGCCGCGCAGCACGTTGAAGTGGCCGTTGAACGCAGGATCCGGCTCGAGGTGGACCCGCGGCTCGATCACCGTCTCTCCCCTGCCCTGCGCCAGCAGCCCCGCATCGACCGCGTCG
>JACCVA010000432.1 GCA_013698435.1 Nocardioidaceae bacterium
AAACTTCTCGCACCGACGGTCAGGACGCGTCGGAGCCTCGCCGCCGGGCCGCACAAAGGGCCAGCACCTGCCCGCCGTACTTGTCGAGCTTCGACTGCCCGATGCCGGGCACACGCGCCAAGCCGGCGACGTCTTCGGGCCTCATCTCCGCCAGCGCCGTCAAGGTGGCGTCGGTGAAGACGCAGTACGCCGGCAGACCCTCCTCCCCCGCGCGCCCGCGTCGCCACTCGCGCAAGGTCTCGAACAGCTCCTCGTCGTAGGAGCTCGGGCAACCGACGCAGCGACCGAGTTTGCGCTCGCGCGGCTCGATCAACGAACGACCACAGACACGGCACGTCGAGACACCGCGCTTGCCGGACCGAGCGCGCGCACGGGTCGGCCGCTCGCGCGCTCCGGAAGCGCGCGCCGTCTCATCGAGCAGACCGTCGAGGAAACGGCTCGGCCCGCGGGAGCCACGTCCTCCCGGCGTACGCGCCGCTGCCCAGGAGACGTGGAGCTGGTCACGCGCACGAGTGATCCCGACGTAGAGCAGCCGGCGTTCTTCGCTGACTGCCTGCGCGGTGTCGGCGTAGACGATCGGCATCGTGCCCTCGTGCATCCCCGCCAGGAACGTCACCGGCCACTCCAGGCCCTTGGCGGCGTGCAGCGTGGTGAGCGTGACGCCGACGGCCACCGGCGCGTGCTGTGCCTCGGCGCGACGCTGGAGCTCGGCGACGAAACCGGCGAGGTCGAGCTGCGGATGCACGCTGGAGAGCTCGTCGGCGACATTTACGACAGCCTGCAGCGACTCCCACCGATCGCGCACACTGCCGCGGCCCGCCGGGGCGTCGCGAGTCCACCCCATGGCGCTCAGCACATGGCTGACCTGGGTGGCCACGCTGTCGTCGGACACCGCGGCCTCATGGACGGCGCCACGCAGGAGGGTAAGGGCTTGGCGCACCTCGGGCCGCTCGAAGAACCGCTCGGCGCCGCGGACGACGAACGGGATCGCCCGCTCGGCAAGAGCGTCCTCGAAGCTCTCGGACTGTGCGTTGATGCGAAACAGCACGGCGATGTCGGACGGGGTCGTCCCTGCGGCGACGAGGTCCCTGATCTGGTCGGCCACCGAGCTGGCCTCGGCGAGCTCGTCGAGGTAACCCCGAAACGACACCGGCACGCCTGCGGGTCGCGTTGCCCGCAGCCGGACGGCGCCACCGCCGAGCTCCGCTCGCATCACGGTGTTGGCGGACTCGATCACCTGCGGGGTGGACCGGTAGTTGCGGTCGAGGGTCACGGTGGTGGCACCAGGAAACTTGCGAGGGAAATGGAGCAAGTGGTCAGGAGACGCGCCGGTGAACGAGTAGATCGTCTGCGCCGGGTCGCCCACCACGCACAGGCGGTCGCGCCCGCCGAGCCACAGGTCGAGCAGACTCGCCTGCAGCGGGTTGACGTCTTGGAACTCGTCGACGACGAAGGCCTGGTACTGCTTGCGGATGCTGGAGGCTGCAGTCTCGTCGTCGCTGAGAACCGCCGCTGCACACAAGAGCACGTCCTCGAGGTCGATCCGGTGCCGAGCCTGCTTGGTCTCCTCGTAGGCCTCGTAGATGCCGGCCACGGTGGCGGCGTCGTAGCCGTCGAGGGTGCGCCCCGCCTGCGCTGCAACCGTGGCGTAGTCCTGCGGCCGCACGTTGGACACCTTGGCCCACTCGATCTCCCCGGCCAGGTCGCGCAGGTCGGCCTGGGTGGCCTTGAGCCGACGGTGCGCCGTGGCGGCGGCGAGCAGAGAGATCTTCGAGCCGACGACCGGCGGCAGCTCCGCACCGTACGCCTTGGGCCAGAAGTAGCGCGCCTGGCGCAGCGCCGCCGAGTGAAATGTTCGGGCCTGCACACCGACGGCCCCGAGCCGAGCCAGCCGGGAGCGCAGCTCGCCGGCGGCGCGGGTCGTGAACGTCACAGCCAGCACCTCGGTAGGCACCAGTACGCCACTCGCGACGGCGTAGCCGATGCGATGGGTGATCGCCCGGGTCTTGCCGGTGCCCGCCCCGGCCAGCACCCGCATCGGACCGTCGAGGTGCACCGCGACCTCCCGCTGCTCGGGATCGAGGCCCTCCAGCAGAAGGTCGGGGTCGGGCACGTGGAGTCTCTCTTCTCGACAAATAGCGCTGGCAGACGGGAATGGTGGCGTCGGGCCGACGTTGGCATACCAGTAGCAGCCTAAGCGCGCGGAAGGACAGTCTCGATGCCGGAACAGTTCACCATGTACTCGACCCCCTGGTGCGGGTACTGCCACCGTCTCAAGGGACAGCTGCAGCGAGAGGGCATCGGGTTCCGCGAGGTCGACATCGAGGACGACCCGGACTCCGCCCGCATCGTCGAAGAGGTCAACCGGGGCAACCAGACCGTTCCGACCGTCGTCTTCGCCGACGGCTCTGCGATGACGAACCCGAGCTTGGCACAGGTCAAAGCGAAGATCGGCGCCTGAGGCCGCGGCTCACATCGCCAGCACATTCGCCGGCAGCTCCTCGCCGTACCAACGGGTGATCAGCGCTCCGGCAATGGAGATCGTCGTGGGGAGCCCTATCTCGCCCGCCTCGACGGCCGCGCGCAGCTCGTTACTGGTGAACCAGCGCGCCTCGGTAATCTCCTTGCCGTCGACGACGATGTGCTGGCTGCTGGCGTGCGCCTCGAAGCCGAGCATCAAGCTCGAGGGGAACGGCCAGGGCTGGCTGCCGAGGTAGGTCACCCGGTCGATCTCCACGCCCACCTCCTCGCGCACCTCTCGCACCACCGCCTGCTCCGGGGACTCGCCCGGCTCGACGAAGCCGGCCAGCGTCGAGTACCAGCCGTCGGCACGGGCGCTGTTGTGGCCGAGCAGACAACGACCCTCGTCGTCGACGACAGTCATGATCACCGCCGGGTCCGTGCGGGGGAAGTGGTCGCTCCCGCACTGCGGACAGTGCCGCGCCTCCCCGGAACGGATGACCTCAGTCTGGGCTCCGCAGACCGCACATCGTGGGTGACGAAGATGCCATTGAGCCAGCGCAGTCGCGTGCACGGCGTACGAGGCGTCGTCATCCGTCAGCCGCTGTGCCAGCCGTCGCAGTGGTGAGAAGTACTGCGGGGTCGGCGGCTGCGCTACGGCGGGTGACACCTGGATCTCGTCGTACTCCCTCGGCGGGTCCGACCCGGGGTCGGGCGTCATGACGACGAAGCGGGTGACGCCGTCAGTGAGCCCGAGGAGCATCCGTTCCCCGTCGGGCGCCGCCGCCGGAGAGCTCCAGATCAGAGCGCTGCCATCGTCGGTCGCGGCCAGGTCGACGCCACGCATCGCCACGACGCGCGTACGCGGGTCCGACCAGGCGGCGGCAAGGAAGGCCTCGTCGGTTCGTCGCTCACCGAGGCGGTCGTGGGTGGAGCGGCGGAAGGGGAAGTCGGGCAACGCGTCCGAGGTCACGGCGTCGAGGGTACGCCGGGCAGGTCTGGCAGGATCGCGGCCATGAGCACTCACATCGGAGCGGAGCCAGGCGATATCGCTGCGCGCGTCTTGCTGCCGGGCGACCCGTTGCGCGCTACCTGGATCGCCGAGACGTTTCTCGAGGGTGCGCGGCGCTACTCGAGCGTGCGCGCCATGCACGGTTACACCGGCACCTACCGAGGCGAGGCCGTCTCGGTGCAGGGCACCGGGATGGGAATGCCCTCGGCGTCCATCTACGTCAACGAGCTCATCCGCGACTACGACTGCCAGCAGCTCGTGCGGGTCGGCTCGTGCGGTGCCGTGTCGGACCGGCTCAAGATCCGCGATGTCGTGCTGGCGATCAGTGCGGCGACCGACTCGTCGATGAACCGGATCCGCTTCGAGGGACTCGACTACGCCGCTACGGCCGACTTCCACCTGCTGCGGGCGGCCTACGACGCCGCGGAAGCCGCGGGGGTCGCAGTCACCGTGGGCCAGCTCTTCTCGTCGGACTCGTTCTACTCCGACCGCCCCGAGCTTCTGCAGCGGATGACGCAGTACGGCGTGGTCGCCGTCGAGATGGAGGCCAACGCGCTCTACACCCTCGCCGCCAAGCACGGTCGCCAGGCGCTGTGCGTGTGCACCGTCTCGGATCACATCGTCACGGGCGAGGAGACGTCGACGCAGGAGCGGGAGCAGACGTTCGGCGACATGGTGGCGGTGGCCCTCGACGCCATCCTGGCCACACCTCTCCCCGGCTGACTCTTCCCGCGATTGCAGGCGGGCTAAGCGGTGCCGGTCACGAGACGTTCGATGGCGCCACGGTCCGGCAGGGTGTCGTAGTTGACGACGTCACCTGACCGCACGTAGTAGAAGGCGGCTTCAACCGCGTCTGGGTGCACGCCGGTCAGCTCGGCCCAGGCCACCCGGTAGATCGCCAGCTGGAGCGGGTCGGCGTCGTGTTGCTGGTTGGTCTTCCAGTCGACGACGAGGAACCCGGTCGGGGTCTCATAGACCGCGTCGATGCGCCCGCGGACCACCTGACCACCCAGCACGAGGGAGAACGCTGCTTCTACCTGATGAGGGGTGCGCTCGCCGAACGGGCCGGCCCGGAACGCCTCGATCAGCTCGGCCAGGTCGTCGTCGCCGCTGATGTCGGCGTCGCCTCGCCCCGGCAGCTCCTCGGGATCAAGAAGCATGGGGCGACCGATGTGGCCCTCGACCCAGGCGTGGAAGCGGGTGCCGAAGCGAGCCGACGGCGACGGCTTGCGCGGCATGGGCCGGGCGAGCTGCCTGGCGAGCCCCTCGGGATCGTCGTTGAGTCGCAGCAGCGTCGTAGCGGACAGCTGGTCGGGGAGGCGGACGACGACCTCGTCGGCTCGGCTCATCTGGACTTCCTCCACCAGCCGACGGATCTCACGGTCCCACTGGTCGACCTGGGTGAGCTCGTCGAGCATCAGTTCGTCGTCGGCGTCTCTGGCGGCTTGCACCGGCCCGGCGGCGCGCGCCTCCTCGACCAGAGCAGCGGCGGCCAGCCGCTGTGCCACCTCGACGTCACCCGCCTCGACCGGCCAGGCATAGCGCTCGAGCTTGCGGTTGGCGGGGTTGTCGCTGTCGGCGTCGGGCGCTGACGTCAGGACCTCTGGCACATCACCCCATGACCGCATGGCGGCGGCGATGTCGTCCATGAACACCGACGGCCCCCGCGGTTGTTTCTGCTCCGGCCCCCACCAATGGCAGGACACGACGAGCGTCTGCCGCGGCCGCGTCACGGCGACATAGGCGAGCCGTCGCTCCTCGCGGAGCTCGGCTGCCTTCGAGTCGTCGACGAACTGCTGCAGACCCTTGTTGCTGCGCTCCCGGACGACCGGGAGGTCGACGGCGTCACCGCGCAGCGGCGACGGCAGCTCGGTCATTCCTGTCGGCCAGCGCGACCGGCCTTGCGCAGACGGGAAGACCTTGGCGCACATGGCGGGAACGAAGACCACGTCCCACTCGAGCCCCTTGGCCCGGTGCACGGTGAGCAGCTTGACCGAGTTCGCCTCGGTCGGGATGGCCAGCGCGAGCCCTTGGGCGTACTCCTCCTCCGCCTGGAGATAGGCGAGCAGACCCGGCAGCGAGGCATCGCCGTCGATGCCTGCGAACGACGCGATCGCGTCAAGGAACGTCGCGAGGTTGTCGCGGCGCGCCGACGCCACCGCGGACGTCGAGGACGCGAGCTCGACCTCGAGCCCCGTCACGTCGATGACCCGACGCACGAGGTCGAGCAACGGCTCACCGACGTAACGCCGCAGCGTGCGGATCTCCTGGGCCAGCGCCTTGAACCGCTCAAGCGCTTGCGTGGAGTAGGCCAGCCGACCGGGGTCTTCAAGGGCCTCGACCAAGGAGACGACATCAGCAGGATCGGTGCCCGCCACCGCCTGCTCGAGCGCGGCGCCAACGTCGTCGGGATCGGCCGCCTGCTGGAAGGCGAGCAATTGGGCGCGCTCCCCCAACAGCGCCAGGTCACGGACGCCGATCGCCCACCGTGGCCCGGCGAGCAGGCTCAGCAGCGAGGCGTTGGCGGTGACGTCGTGCATCACCTGGAGTGTCGCCACCACCTCGGCGACCTCCGGCATCGCCAGCAGGCCACTGAGGCCGACCACTTCGACGGGTACGCCGGCGGCCACGAGAGCGTCGTGGACGCCGCCGGCGATCTTGTTGTCGCGGACGAGCACACCGATCTGGCTCCACATCGGCACTGGCATCGCCGCGTGGGCCGCCGGGACCTCACGGGCCAGGAAGCGAAGCTCGTCGTCGTAGGTCTCGAGGACGGCTGCGCGCACGACGCCCTCGCGTGCCGAAGGAGCAGGGACGAGGGGCTCGGCTGCCGAGTGGGTGGCGTAGAGGTCGGCTGCGATGGTGTTGGCGGTCTGCAGGATGCGGACCTGCGAACGCCGGTTGACGCTGAGCGGGTACGGCTGCGGTGCAGCTGATGATGGGGGTGGCGGGAAGTCGCGCCCGAACTGCTCGATGTTGCTCACCGAAGCACCGCGCCAACCGTAGATCGCCTGACACGGGTCACCGACCGCCGTCACCGGGTGACCCAGGCCCTCCTCGACCGAGCTGCCCGAGAACAGGGCGCCGAGCAACCTTGCCTGCGCAACCGAGGTGTCTTGATACTCGTCGAGAAGGACGACCCTGAACTGCTCGCGCTCGGCGGCCCCGACCTCTGGTCGGGTCTCGGCGAGATGCGCGCCGAGCGCCATCTGGTCGGAGAAGTCCATGACGCCGAGCTCACGCTTGAGCCGGCGGTAGCCCTCGACGAAGGCAAGCAGCTCCCCGCGCTTCGCGAAAGCCGCCAGCACCTGCTTCACGTCGCCGGTCTGCTTCGCCGTCTCCCACAGCGGCGCCTCCACTGCTTGGAAGCGGCGCAGCTGCTCCGGCGTGACCAGGTGCTCCGACAGCTCGGCATCGAGAGCGAGCAGGCCGGCCACGCTGGTCGCGACCCAGGTGCTGAGGTGCTCGACCCGACCGGTGTGCCGACGGATGGCGCGGGCGGCCAGCTGGAAGCGGGACGCGTCGGCGATGACGCGGGTGTCGGGCTCGTGGCCGATCCGCAGACCGTGCTCGGTGAGCAGACGGGCGGCGTAGGCGTGGTAGGTGAGTACGGTCGGCTCGAGCGGTTCGTCGTCACCCGCCTCGACGAGCGCGCCGGGTCGACGCAACAGCCCGGCGTCGACAAGGCTGTCGCGGACTCGGTGGCCGAGCTCGGCCGCTGCCTTGTTGGTGAACGTGAGACCGAGGATCTGGTCGGCCCCGACCTGACCGGTGGCGACCAGCCAGACCACCCGGGCCGCCATCACGGTCGTCTTGCCCGAGCCTGCCCCGGCGACGATGACCCCTGGTTGCAGCGGCGCGGTGATCGCCGCCATCTGTTGGTCACTGAAGTCGAGACGCATCAGCCGACGCAGCTCCGTCGGCGTCGAGATCAGGGCGGGCGCGGTCGACGTCATGACAGCACCGTGCCGCTGCGCTGCTGAGCGGGGCACATCGTCAGGAAGTCACAGCGCGTGCAGTAGCTGTTGGCGGTCGCGTCGAACGTCTCGGACCGGATCGTCTCGACCGCGGAGATCAGCTGGATCTCCACCGGCTTGCGTCCCGTTGGGTCGGGCAGCTGCGGGCGCTGCTCCTGCACCTTGGGGAACCCTCCCTGGTCGATCCTCAGCTGGACGAGCTCGGCTCCGCCCGAGCGTGCACCGGGACCGCACAGCTCGACCAGACCTCCCTGGTCGACGGCCAGCTGGTAGAGACCAAGCTGCGGGTTGTCCGGCAACGACGGGCCCGTCGGTGCGCTCTTGCTCGTCTTGAAGTCGATCACGTGGATGCCGCCCTCGGCGTCGCGCTCGACGCGGTCGACCTTTCCGCGCAAGGACACCGTCTCTCCGCCCTCGAGCGTGACCTCGACCGTGAAGTCCTGCTCCGATGCCAGGAAGCGCCGGCCGGGGCGCCCGTCGGCCCACGCCACGAAGCGCCTGATCGCGTCCTGCGCCTCGACCTTCTCGCGGTCGGAGATCCACGGGCTGTCGAAGTGCAGCTGGTCCCAGACGCTGTCGAGCAGGCTCAGCAGCCGTGTCTCGTCGACGGTGTCCTCGCGACTCATGTGGTCGGCGAGCGCGTGGATGACGCTGCCGAACCCGAGCGACGTGCTGCGTGCGGACTCGCCGGCTGCCTCACGCGACAAGAACCAGCGCAACGGACAGTCGAGCAGGCCAGACAGGGCGCTTGCCGACATGCGCAGGCGCTCGTCGCCTGGGCGGACCGGTACGTCACTGGCGGTGCGCTCGCGCAGCCCCCACCACTGCTCGGGGTCGGCTGCCCGGGCGACCGGCTCGCCGGCCACGGTCTGGTCGGCGAGCTGCGCCAGCCGAGACGCCGCGGCGCGCCGCAACGGCACACGGGCCGCCGGGTTGGCAGCCACCCGGCGCAGCTCGGCCACCAGTCCAGGCAGCGACATCGTGCGGGCAGGGCGGCCGGGACGCTGTTCGGGTGGCAGCCCCAGCTCGTCGATGAGCCGGGAGGGCTGCTCACCGTCGGCTTCTGGCGACGCGACCGCAGTGACGATGAGCCGCTGTCGTGCGCGTGTCACGGCGACATAGAACAACCGGCGCTCCTCGGCCATCATCGCCTTTGTCGGAAGCGGGTCAACCATCCCATCGGCGCCCAGCCGGTCAGCCAGCAGGAGGGACCCGCGTCGGCGCAGGTCGGGCCAGCTGCCCTCCTGCACGCCCGCCACGACCACCAGCCTCCACTCGAGACCCTTGGAGCGGTGTGCGGTCAGCAGCCGCACGGAGTCGCCACGTACGCCGCGTTCGGCGAGTGTGTCGGCGGGGATCTGCTGCGCCTCGACCTCGTCGAGGAACGCCGCCGCGGACGTGTGGTCCTGCTGCTCCTCGGCCCTGGCCGCGGTTTCGAACAGCGCACAGATCGCGTCGAGGTCACGGTGGGCCGCCCGGGCCGCACCACCGCCCCGCTCGACGGCGCCTCGCAACCGATAGGGCCAGGACGTGCCCGACCACAGGACCCACAGCGCCTCCTCGGCCGAGCCGCCCCGGCGCAGGACGTCTCCGGCGGTCGCCAGCAGCGCCGCCAGCTTGCGAGGTCGCACCGCCAACCAGTCAGGAACCCCCTCGAGCAGCGTCGGGTCGAGCAGGGTCTGGCGGATCAGCTCGGCCGACGGGAGCGGCAGCCGCTCTCCCAGGTGGGCCGCCCGGTCGAGTGCACGTAGCTCACGCCCGAGCTTGCGGACCTGGGCGGCGTCGAGACCGCACAGCGGAGACATCACCAGCACATGGGCGAGGTCGCCGGTGAGGAGCTCGGGGGCGTCTGCGCAACGCAACGCGGCGAGCAGCGGCTGGACGGCGGGCTCGTCACGCAGCGGCACCTCGTCGCCGGCCACCTCGACCGGTACGCCGGCGCCGACGAGCGCCCGCCGCATGCCTGGGATGGCCGTGACACCGGAGCGGACCAGCACCGCCATGTCAGACCAGGCGACGTCGTCCTCGAGGTGTGCGCGCCTGAGCAGGTCGGCGATGTGGTCGGTCTCGGCGCCGCTCGAGCTGAACGTGAAGACGTCGACCTTGCCGTCGCCGTAGTCATTGGCGGCGGCGACCGGGTTGCGGAAGGTCTGGAAGTCGGCGGCGCTGATCGGACCGCTCACCCCGATTCCCTTGGCGATCCGCCGGGAGGCGGTCAGCAGGCGGCTGCCGAACCGGCGCGTCGTGCCCAATGCCATCACCGGAGCAGGGCTCCCGTCGGTGCGGGGGAACTGCGTCGGGAACTCCAAGATGCCGCGCACGTCGGCGCCACGGAACGCGTAGATGCTCTGGTCGGGGTCGCCGACGACGACCAGGTCACGGCCGTCACCGGCCAGCGCAGTGAGCAGCCGCACCTGGCTCGGGTCGGTGTCTTGGTACTCGTCGACGAAGACGGCCTGGTACTGCTTGCGCAGGAGCTCCTCGTGCTCCGGCTGCTCGGCCGCGAGGACAGCCCGGTGGACCACCTCGGAGTAGTCGAGGACCATCTGGGAGTCGAGGACGACGAGGTACTCCTCCATGAACTGCCCGGCGGCGACCCACTCGGGCTTGTCGTCGGCGCGGCCGATGCGCTCGAGGTCGTCGGGGTCGAGCCCCAGCTCACGCGCCCGGGCGAGCACGGCGTGGATCTCGCGGGCGAAGCCGCGTGTGCGCAACGCGGCGTCGATCGAAGGCGGCCAGTCGGCGATGCCGCTCTCGCGCGAGTGGGAAAGGAGCTCGGCAAGCCGCACGTCTTGTTCGGGTGCGCTCAGCAGTCGCAGCGGCTTCTCGTAGGTGCTCTCCTGCTGGAACCGTCGCACCAGGCCGTAGCAGAACGAGTGGAACGTCGAGCTGATCGGCGTCGACGAGGTGCGGCCGAGTCGTGCGGTGATGCGGGTGCGGAGCTCGTCGGCAGCCTTGCGGCTGAAGGTCAGCACGAGCACCTGGTCGGGCGTCAACCCCCGCTTCTCGACCCGGTCCACGACCGCCTCGACGAGGGTCGTCGTCTTGCCGGTGCCAGGCCCGGCCAGCACGAGCAACGGACCGCCGCGGTGCTCAACGACGGCGCGCTGGGACGCGTCGAGGTCGGGGCCGAGGTCACGGGCACGCTCGGCCCGGTCGATGCGGTAGGTCACGGGCACAGCGCAATTGGAACAGAAGGCGCCGACAACGGTCAGGGAGCCCAGAGCACCGTCGCCAGGTCAACGCGCAGTGACGAAGCGTCCGCGATCGATCCGTTCAGCGGGGTGCCTTCCTCCCGGTAGCGCGCGAGCGCCTCCCGTTGGTGAGAGTCGGGCAGGCTGCCGTCTGCGCGCACCACCCGCCACCACGGCACCGGCGCACCGTAGAGCGCCAACACCCGTCCGATCTGACGCGGTCCGCCACGACCCACGGCATCAGCCAACACGCCGTAGGTGGTCGCCCGCCCCACCGGAATCCGCTCCACCAAGGACAGCACCGCCTCGACGTACCTCTCGTCCTCCGCCACGAGCGTGAGTCTCCCAGGCGC
>JACCVA010000455.1 GCA_013698435.1 Nocardioidaceae bacterium
CCTGGCGCACCCCGACCGGCCTCGTCCATCGCAACCTCCCGCCGCCGGCCCTCGGGGCCGGCACCAGCAGTGCCTCCCAGGTGCGGCTGCGCCGCCTGCTCCTACACCCGCCACCGTCGCAGGCCGAGGGCGCGCTGCTCAGCTACCTCGTCCGCCAGCGGCGATCCGGCCGCTGACGCTGCAGGGCGAATCCTGCCCCTGAAGTCCAGCAAGCGACAGTCCCGTTCAACCACGCCACCACCCAGCCCGCCAGGCTCAGCGACGCTTGCGCTTCTCCCGCGGCTTGACCGTGAGATGGATCGGCGTACCCACGAACCCGAACTCCTCACGCAGCCGCCTCTCGATGAAGCGCGTGTACGCCGCCTCGAGCGGCCCTGAGGTGAAGAGGATGAACTTGGGCGGTGCCACCGTCGGCTGTGTACCGAACAGGATGCGCGGCTGCTTTCCCCCGCGGACAGGGTGCGGATGCGCAGCGACCAGCCGGCCGAGGAACGTGTTGAGCGCGGATGTCGGCACCCGGGTCTCCCAGCCCTCAAGCGCCCTGTCCAGCGCCGGCACCAGCCGATCGACGTGCCAGCCGGTCATGGCCGCGATGTTGATCCTGGGCGCCCACTGGACCCGTACCAGCTCGCGTTCGATCTCGCGGTTGAGGTAGTAGCGCCGCTCCTCGTCAACCTTGTCCCACTTGTTGAAAGCGATCACGACCGCTCGGCCGGACTCCTCGACGCTGTTGATGATGCGCTGGTCCTGCTCGGTCAGCGGATTCCCACCGTCGACCACCACGACGGCGACCTCGGCGCGCTCCATCGCCCCGGCCGTGCGGAGACTGGCATAGAACTCGTGCCCGCTCGCCTCCTTCACCCGCCGCCGGATGCCGGCGGTGTCGATGAACTGCCAGGTGCGGCCCCCGAGCTGGATGATCTCGTCGACGGGATCGACGGTGGTCCCGGCGACGTCGTCCACGACGACCCGGTTCTCCCCGGCGAGCTTGTTCAGCAGGCTTGACTTGCCCACGTTCGGCTTTCCCACGATGGCAACTCGGCGCGGTCCTCGCGGGGCGTCGAAGGCCTCGGCCGGAGCCGCCGGCAAAGCGTCGAGGATGGCGTCGAGCATGTCACCACTCCCCCGACCGTGCAGGGCTGACACGGCGTACGGCTCACCGAGACCAAGGTTCCACAGCGCGGCGGCATCCGCCTCGCCACGCAGGTCGTCGACCTTGTTCGCGGCCAGGATCACCGGCTTGCCGGACCGGCGCAGGATCTTCACCACGGTCTCGTCGGTGTCGGTAATCCCGACCCCGCTGTCGACGACGAAGAGGACCGCGTCAGCCAGGCTGACGGCGACCTCGGCCTGGAGCGAGATCTGTTCGGCGAGTCCACGCGCTTCGGGGTCCCAGCCGCCGGTGTCGACCACGGTGAAGCTGCGCCCGTTCCACGTCGCTTCGTATGTCACCCGGTCACGCGTAACGCCCGGGACGTCCTCGACGACGGCCTCCCGGCGGCCAAGGATTCGGTTGACCAGGGTGGACTTCCCGACGTTCGGGCGTCCAACGACCGCCAACACCGGAAGCGGCCCGGCTGTCTGCTCAAGGCTCTGCCCAGCCACCAAGGCCGCGTCGTGCGGGCCGTGGATTGGTTGCTCGCTGGTCATGTCTCCCTCTCGTGCCGACAATGTTCCTGCTGGCAAACCGTTCGAACGCCCCAGGCGCGTACCCGCAGCTACCGGTCTGCACCCGCAGCGGCGGCGGGCATCGACAGCAGCCGCTTTCCCGTCAGCTCGCTCGCCGCCTGCACGTGCCCAGCGAGGGCCGCTTGATCACGGCCTGCACTGCCCCACCTGAGCCTTGGTCCGGGGCCACGGCCGCTGCTCAGAACTGAGCGGTGCCCCGAAGACTGTATCGAGTCGAGCGCCCCAACCGGGCATCGACGACCTAACGGCCCCCTGACGGCTCAGTCACCGGCCTGGCTCGAGAGACGGTCCTCGGCCAGAGTCACGATGGTCTCGACCACCTCGTCGAGAGACAGCTCCGTCGAGTCCACGACGACCGCGT
>JACCVA010000457.1 GCA_013698435.1 Nocardioidaceae bacterium
GTTGTCTGCCTCGACGTACAGCAGCACCTCGGTCAGCCCGCGGGCACGCAGGTGGAGGAGTCCGGTGGCCGTGAGCGCCTTCCCCAGCCCGAGACCCTGTGCGTGCGGTGCGACGCCGACGGCGTACACCTCGCCGATGGCATGGGCGGCGTGCTCGCCGGACGGATGCACCTTGGTCCAGTGGTAGCCCAGCAGCGCGCCGACCCTCTCGGCCAAGAAGAAGCCGAGCGGGTCGAACCAGGGCTGTCGGATGCGCTGTCGGAGGTCGTCCTCGGTGAGATTGCCCTGTTCGGGATGGCTCGCGAACGCCTTCGCGTTGACCTCGACCCAGGCGGTCTCGTCTCGGCCGACCTCGAAGGTCCGCACGACCACGTCGGCGGGGTACGTCGGAGGTCTGAGCGGCGTGATCAGGGACCGGCGCATCTGCACCAGGTCCCTGACGCGGCGGAAGTCGAGTCTGCCCGAGAGGAGGCCGGCGGCGGCTTCGTCCCCGTGCGCCCAGACCCGGAGCCCGAGGGCGCCGGCCTCGGCGATCATTCGTCGTACGAGTGCGGTGGCGATGCCGTGCCGCCGGTGGGCCGGGTCCACGACGAGGTGTGCGCTGACGGGGCCGTCGTCGGTTCGGCGCAGATGGGCGTAGCCGGCGAGGGTGTCGTCTGGGAGGAGAGCCAGCACATGCCGCACCGTGGGGAGGGTGGCGTGCGTCAGGTCGAGGCGCACCTGGTCGTCGAGTGGAGCGACTCCGTCGGCAAGGATCGCCGCTGCCTCGATCTGCTCCACCCGGGCTCGATCGTCGTCGCGCAGGGTCTCGACAACCCTGATCTGTAGGACAGCGGTCACCTGCGCCTTGCCTTGCTCGCGGACGCGGTGGGAGCTTCCGCAGGCGTGTCGTCAGCGATCGCCCCGCGCATCCGCGTGGGCAGCACGAACCGGTAACCGACGTTGCGCACCGTGCCGATCAGCGCCTCGTGCTCGGGGCTGAGCTTTGCCCGCAGCCGGCGTACGTGGACATCGACGGTTCGGGTGCCCCCGAAGTAGTCGTACCCCCAGACCTCCTGCAGCAGCTGCTGGCGGCTGAAGACGCGGCCCGGGTGCTGCGCGAGGTACTTCAGCAGCTCGAACTCCTTGAACGTCAGGTCGAGGGGGCGTCCGTCGAGGTTGGCGGTGTACGCCGACTCGTCGATCTCGATGTCGCCGCTCCTGATGATCGTGGGGTCGGCCTGGTCGTCGGACCGGGCGAGGTGGAGGCGGCCGGCGCCGAGCCGCAGACGTGCCTCGACCTCCGCCGGCCCGGCGGTGGACAGGAGGACGTCGTCGATGCCCCAGTCTGCGGCGACGACGGCGAGACCGCCCTCGGTGACAACCACGAAGAGGGGGACGTCGACGCCGGTCGTACGGACCAGCCGGCACAGGCTGCGTACCGCGGCAAGGTCATGCCGTCCGTCGATGACGACTGCGTCGCAGTCGGGTGCGTCGAGCAGCACGGTGGCCTCTGCGGGCAGGATCCGCACATGGTGGGGCAGCAGGGCCAGTGCCGGGAGGATCTCAGCCGACGGCTGGAGCGCATTGGTGAGCAGGAGCAGAGCGCTCACGCTGCACCTCCTCGAGGCCTGGAAGCAGGCAAGGCCCACGGCGGTTCGCCGGGGCCCCATTGCGGTTGCGACAATACCGGACATGACGAGTGCGGCGACACAAGCAACAGACGCTGAGACGCCCCGCGGCCCCCGGGTCACGGTCCGCTACTGGGCCGCGGCGCGCGCCGCGGCCGGTGTGGCGCAGGAGGAGCTCACGGGTGCGACCGTCGCGGAAGTCCTGGCCGCAGCGAGGGATCGGCACACCGGCCAGCTGCGGTTCGCACCCGTGCTGGCCGTCTGCTCGCTGCTGTTGGGCGACCGGCCGCTGGGCTCGCTCGACCTCGCCGGAGTCGACGTACAAGAGGGCGACGTGCTGGAAGTCCTGCCTCCCTTCGCCGGAGGATGACCACGCCGACGGACAGGTCGGTTCAGAGGTCTTTGGTGAAGAAGACCCTCTGGAAGCCGCTGCCCCGCGAGCGGTGCGTCTCGCGGTAACCCCGGCGCCGGTAGTACTCCTGGTTCTCTGTCATCGCCTCGTGTGTGTAGAGCCTTACTTCGCGCAGACCGCGTTCGCCGGCCTGCTGCTCAGCGAGAGCGAGCAGTCGAGACCCGACGCCAAGGCCCTGAGCGTCGGGTGACACCGCCACGTTCTCGATCAGGGCATGGTCGTGAGCGATCTCAAGCACCAGCAGACCGACCACCCGCTGACCTTGTTCGGCCACCCAGACAAGGCCGGTGGCGACAGCGGCTGCGTGGTCGGCGTCCATCGGTGCGGGATTTCGACCGATGCG
>JACCVA010000484.1 GCA_013698435.1 Nocardioidaceae bacterium
CATCCGCGGCTTCCCAGTACCTGCCTGCCGGTCAGCTCGACGAGCCCGCTGCAGCAACTCCGTGGCCAGCATCAGGGCCTCAAGTCCCACCGCCTGAATCTCCCGCACCGACACTTCAATCTCCTCCTGATTCGCGGACACTTGGCCACCTGCGATGGAGACCACCCGGGTCATCCAGTAGCGGACGTGGTCTGGCTTCGGTCCTCGTCATTCGACGATGTCGTCGCTTACGTCTCGCTCGAACGATCGAGCCGCGTGCGGATCGCCTGACACCCCATACATCTGCCGAAGTGTCTCCACCACCGCCAGCTCTTGCTCACTGTGCGGGCTCGCGCAGGACTCCCCCTCATCACCGGGGACCGGATCGAACGAATGCAGAACGATCTTCTCCAGCAGTTCGCCGAGCGTCTCGTCGTTGAACTCGGCCAGTCCCTTGAGCACTTTGACGAGGTTCTTGTCCATGCGCACGCCGAGTTGTACTCGCTCCATCGGAGATGTCATGGGACCATGTTACCTAGGTAACATAAGTGGTGCAGCTTCTTTTCTGTCGCGGCCGGCAGAACCACCTGTCAGAGGAGGGTCCGTGGAAGCCCTTGTCTCTAGCGCAGCAGACCCGATCGTGAAGCGGATGCGGTCACGGGCGTTGCGCAAGTATCGGCAGCGAGAGAGCGCCGCTGTCGTATGGCATCCAGCCGGTCTCCCAGGCCACCGATGCTGGCACCACCGTGCGAGCACTGGCGTATGCGCCGGACCTACTCCAGAACCGAGGCGCCCGGGCTATGGCGCAGGAGCAGCGCGAGGCTGGCACGCGAATTTCGCCGCTTGCCACGGGCCTTTCCGGTCGGCTGTCCGGGCGGGATGGCCACGGTGGGCTGGCAGCCATCGTGACCACCCGGTATGCAGAGCCCGGGGAGATCCCCCTCGGACCGGATGTCACTGTTGTCGCGCTCGACCGATTCGCAAGCCGGGGTGCCGTACGCCCGGCGGGCCTGCTCCGGTGGGATGACACGATCGCTGGCATGGAATTTGACGTGCAGGTGGTCGACCCCGGTCGCTGGGAGAACCTCTGCGACCTCTTCGGGCCATACGGGACCTACCGGGGCTGCTGGTGCATGACCTGGCGCATCTCCGACAAGGAGTTCAGGGCCAACGGCAACGACGGCAATCGCCGGGCACTGCAGGACCGGGTGCGTGCGGGTGATCAGGTCGGGCTGATCGGCTACCGGGACTCGACCCCGGTGGTCTGGTGCTCGGTGGCGCCGCGCTCGACCTTCCCGAAGGTGCTCAAGTCGACGGCGATCCCACCTGCCGGGCCCGACGACGTGCAGGGCGAGGAGGTGTGGTCGGTGGTGTGCTTCTTCGTGCGCGCGGGCCACCGCCGCCAGGGGTTGATGGACCCCATGCTGGCCGCCGCAGTCGACCTGGCCAGGGATGCCGGTGCCACCGCGGTGGAGGGGTACCCGATGGACACTGAGGACGGTACGCGGCGCGGCGCGATCTACTCCGGGACGGTGGCGCTCTTCGAGCGGAGCGGCTTCACGCTCCACCGCCGTCCTAGGACGGGACGCAGGGTGATCATGCGTCGCGAGCTCGGCTGAGCCGACGGACCCCGTCATGTCGGCATCGCCTGCTGGACGGGGAGGGCGCGCTCGTCGACTTTCCCGCTGGCGGTGAGCGGCAGACGGTCGAGCACGTGCACCTCGGTCGGGATGAGGGCGGCCGGGACGCGTCGCCGTAGCTGGGACCGCAGGTGCGGGGCGTCGAGCTCGGCGCTGGCGGCGCCCCCCTGCGGTCGTCCGTCGGGGACACGTAGCCGATGAGCTTGGGCCGTCCTCGCCGGTCGGGGACGCTGCGGACGTAGGCCTGGGCGACACCGTCGAGCGCCGCCATGGCCGACTCGATCTCCCCGAGCTCTTTGCGGACGCCGTTGATTGTGGTCTGCCGGTCCTTGCGGCTCAGGAAGCGCAGGTCTCCCGAGGGCAGTTCCTGGACCAGATCGCCGGTACGGTAGAGCCGCGCGCCTGGGGAGTCACCGAAGGGGTTGGGCACGAAGGAGAACGCCGTCAGGCCCGGGGGCCTCAGTGAGGGCGGCTCGGCGGGCGTCGGTGCGGAGTTGGCGGTAGATGGCGTCGGAGATCCTTCGTTTGAGGCAGCGCATGGCATCCGCGCGGGTTTTGCCTTGGGCTAGCTTGCGTCGGTGGTAAGCGCGGCCCTCGGCGTCGTGGGTCGGTCTTGCGGCCGTGGCCGGTGTCGAGCATCCGGACCCTGGCGGCGAGCTTGGCCGGGATATCGACCACGTGCTCTCCGTCGGCCAGCAGTCGCTGCGCCAAAGGCCGGCCCTAGGAGAATCGTCTAGCAGCCGCGATCCTCCCGTGCGGCCTCCCCGTCCCAGAAGCGTTCACCCGACCTAGCCACAGACGGCTCACGGCCGCGGACGCCCGCCACGGCGTAGCCGTTCAAACGCGGTATCGCTGGGTGGTGAGGCGAGCAGCTCTGCAATCCGGGCACCGCAATCCGCGGGTGACGCGTGGGTAGTGTCGACCTCTAGGTCGCAATCACCATGAGCGAACACAACCGCTGCCTGAGCACGCGCCGTGCCGGGTTGCCGGTCACGGCGATGACGCTCTCTTCGCTCGAGCTCGTCCAGGTCGCAGGTGACATGGACCAAGAGCACGTCGACACCGGTGGTGAGGTCGATCAACTCAGCCAGCCGCCAGGGCTCCGAGAGAACGTGATCACCGATGACATCACACCCCACTAGCCCAGCACCTGCGAGCGCCCGGTGGTAGGCCGACCGGGTCCGTTGGAACACTCTCTGCCATTCGTCTTCTGGCAACTGTCCCTGCGGGGGTCGGCTGCGGATGCTGTGGAAGAGGTCTACCGGCATCACGAGCCATGGTGTGGGAAGACAAGTCGCCAGCGCTGGGGCCACCGACGTCTTGCCGGCACTCGAAGCTCCGTTGAGCAGGAGGATGCGACCTCTACGCATGGGGCAAGCATGCCCCAGTCCCCGATGATGCAGTGTCACCCGCCACGGCAGCCGAATCTGGGCGTGATCCTCGTTCGAGGGGCGCTTCGTTAGTCAGTTCTAACCGCCGCGTGCCGGGCGCCTATCCTGCAAGCGTGGCGGACTCGCTGGCACCTCTGTACTTGCTGTGTGCCGCACCTGGAGCAGGCAAGACCACTGTGCTGCCTTACCTGGTCGAGAGGGCACATGGAGTGATTGTCGCGGACATGGACGAGCTCTTGGAAGATGGGAGTTTGCTCGGAGTACCTATCGCCACGGCTGATGCCTGGAAACAGTGGCCGGCATACGACCGGATGTGGCGACGAGTTGTGGACCTCGTTCGGCGTGCTGGTAGTCCCATTCTGCTGATGCGACCCACACCGTCGGCAGGCGACCTCACCGCCGGGTTGAACTGGACCGAGCCGACCTTCTGGGCGACGCTCGACTGCGCTGACGACGAAAGAGTCCGCCGGCTTGCCGTCCGCGGCTGGGACGACGAGGCGGTCGCCAATGCGCTCGCCGATGCAACCGCAGCCCGCGATCTGCTGCCGACGGTGATCCGCAGCGACGAGGCCGCACCCTCGACCGTGGCCGATCGCATACTGGCCTGGGCCACACCGACCCCCCACCGCTAACCCAAGAACCATCACCGTGGGCACCCGGGGACTGGAAAGCCTCTGGTGGGTGGCAAGCGAGAAGCGGTGGATTCGGGCCCGTTGGTAAGCCCTCCCGATGGGGGACAGCAGGCACCTTGGCGCATCGAACCGCCATGTAGCACCTCGACTAGTCCGCCAGCGGCCCGCGCTCACAGCCACAGGACGGGACTCGTCTCCGGGTGGCACATCACACGTCACCATGACAGCGCTGATCGCGACAGAAGCGACGTTTGGAGAGGGAGTCCTCAGGCAAGGCGACCGCGCCCTGGACTCCAAGTTACCGGGGCGATATGGGAGATCGTCAGCTGGCACGAGCAACTCCCACAGCCGCAGGCACCGCTGGTCCACGGGCTGGCTTATGCATCTTGCTGGCTGCGCCATGTTCCGAGTCCACTCGGCCGAGTTCTGTCCACAGTCGCGCGCCGGTCGGCTATCTTGCCTCTCATGCGCGCCGCGGTCTTCTCCGATGTGCACGGCAACGCCCTCGCCTTGGAGCGAGTTCTTCAGGACGCCGATAGGTGCGGCGTCGATGAGCACTGGATCGCGGGGGACCTCGTCGCTCACGGTCCACGGCCCGCGGACACGATTCGCCTACTCA
>JACCVA010000007.1 GCA_013698435.1 Nocardioidaceae bacterium
CGTGCGGCGAGCGCTGGCCGAAGGACCGCGGACGCGTTCGGAGTTGGCCACTGCACTTGGCCGGAGCAGCCGCTACCGGCACCTGCGCACCGTCGTCGCCGAGGGTAATGACACCCTGCTCAAACCACTGACCTGGCAAGGGGACATGGGCCTGGGACCGGTCCGGGACGGCGAAGCCACGTTTCTGCGGCTCGACGACATCCCTGGTTGGGCTGGCATCCCCGACCTCGACGAAGCCGGGCCGGCCGTGATCACGGCGTACTTCCGAACCTACGGGCCGGCGACCGCGGACCGGGTGTACGACTGGTTTAGCAAGGGACTCGGAGGGAAGCGGCAGGCAATCAGCCGATGGCTCGACCAGCTCGATGAGCGGCTCGAGTCGATCACCATCGAAGGTGACAGCGTGCTGGTGCTTCAGGAGGACATCGACGACCTGCGGACGACGCCCGCCTCCACCGCCGTCCGACTGCTGCCGGGTCGTGATCCCTGGGTGATGGCTCCCGGCACTTCGGACGCCCGCGTCGTGCCTCCCGTCCGCCGGGAAGCCGTGAGCCGGTCGGCAAACCTGGTGATCTCCGGTGGCGCCGTGGCCGGCACGTGGACGCTGCGCAGTGAGCGCCTCAACGTCGTTTGGTTCAAGGAGTCCGGTCGAGTACCGCGGACCGCCCTCGACCAGGAAGTAGCGGCTCTGGCGAAGCTGCTGGACCGTCCGCTCGACCCTGAGGTGGAGGTCGGGTGAAATGACAGGTACCTAGGTGCCGGCCGATGGTCTGGCCTCGATGTGCCCCACATAGACGGCCGAATGGCAGTGTCCGAGGGGGGACTTGAACCCCCATGCCCTAATACGGGCACTAGCACCTCAAGCTAGCGCGTCTACCTATTCCGCCACCCGGACGTGGGTGCCACCAAGATCGGTGAGCGACGCACCACGATAGCAAAGCCCGGGCCGCCGATCGAACGTCGGCGGCAAACGGCGGGCGCCGCGCGGGGCCCGGGTCGCACCGACCCGGGCTGGGCTTGTGCTAGGGCATGATGAGCAGATGAGCGAGTCCTATCGACCCGATGCCGAGGTCACCGACATCTGCCGCGAGCTCATCCGGATCGACACCTCCAACTACGGCGACGACTCGGGGCCGGGAGAGCGAGTGGCGGCTGAGTACGTCGCCGGACTCCTGTCTGACGTAGGCATCGAGCCGCAGCTGTTCGAGCCGTCGCCGGGGCGTACGTCGGTGGTCGCGCACTGGGGCGACCCCAACGCCTCCGACCGGCTTCTCGTCCACGGTCACCTCGACGTCGTGCCCGCGGCGGTCGCGGACTGGAAGGTCGACCCTTTCGCTGCCGAGGTCGCCGACGGCTATGTCTGGGGACGCGGGGCGGTCGACATGAAGGACTTCGACGCGGCGATCCTGTCCGTCGTACGAGCCCGGGCCCGGGCCGGGACGCCGCCGCAGCGGGCGATCACACTGGCGTTCACGGCCGACGAGGAGGCCGGCAGCATCCAGGGCGCCCACCCGCTGGCCGACCAGCGACCCGAGTGGTTCGAGGGCGTCACCGAGGGGATCGGCGAGGTCGGTGGCTTCTCCGCGACCGTCAACGGCAAGCGGCTCTACCTGGTGGAGACGGCCGAGAAGGGCATCGCCTGGCTGCGGTTGCGGGCACACGGCACCGCCGGCCACGGGTCGATGCGCAACTCCGACAACGCGGTGACCGCTCTCGCGGAGGCGGTTGCCGCCATCGGGCGACACGAGTGGCCGGTGCGGCTGACGCCTTCCATGGGGGCGCTGCTCGACGAGGTCGCCTCTTTGACGGGCTACGACAGCGTCGACGACAACGTGGACGCGCTGATCGAGCACTTCGGACCAGCCGCGAGGATGCTCGCGGCGGTCGTGCGCAACACCGCCAACCCGACGATGCTCGACTCCGGTTACAAGCACAACGTCATCCCGGGTGAGGCGACCGCGGCGATCGACGGCCGCTTCCTTCCCGGCTACGAGGAAGAGTTCTTCGCGACGCTGCGCTCGCTGCTCCCCGACAACGTCAGCTACGAGGTCCTCGTCCGCGACAAGGCGCTCGAGACGCCCTTCGACGGGGCGCTGGTCGAGGCGATGAAGGCGTCCCTGCTCGCCGAGGACCCGGACGCGACCGTGCTGCCCTTCTTGATGTCGGGAGGCACCGACGCGAAGGCCTGGAGCAAGCTCGGCATCCGCTGCTTCGGCTTCTCGCCGCTGCGGCTGCCGCCCGACCTCGACTTCACCGGGCTGTTCCACGGGGTCGACGAGCGGGTGCCGATCGACGCCCTGGAGTTCAGCGCCCGGGTGCTCGACGACTTCCTCGACCGGGCCTGAGCCGTCGGGCGCCCTAGCCCGCGGGGGAGTCGGCGTACGCCGTGGGGGAAGCAACGCCAGCGCCGGCAGGTGAACAAGGCAGATGCACTGTCCCCAACGCAGATCTGCCATGTCCACAAGCCATCTGCATTGTGCACATGGCAAACGCCAGCGACGAGTGAGGTATGCCGGCGACGCGGGGCGCGTCAGACCCGCGGGCGGAAGTCGGCGTGGAAGGTGGGGCGCACGCGAAGGATCTTGCGACGCAGCTCGACCTTGCGGCTGCCGTCGGGGTAGAGGCGCAGCCGAGCAAGCTCCCAGCCGCCGTACTCGGCGTGGTCGACCAGCAGCCGACGCACCGCGGACCGGGAGATGGTGCGGGGGAGCGAAAAACGCTGGAACTCGTACTCCATACGGCCCCTATGGTGGCACACGCCTTTGTCTCCTACCCTCACACCATGGCTCTGCCGATCGAGGACTATGCGCTGCTCGGCGACACCGGCACCTGCGCCCTGGTCGGGCTGGACGGTTCCATCGACTGGCTATGCCTGCCGCGGTTCGACTCGCAGGCCTGCTTCGCCGCGCTGCTCGGCACACCCGACCATGGCCGCTGGCTGCTGGGACCTGTCGAGGAGGCTCGGTCGAGCCGTCGCTACGTCGGCAACACCTTCGTGCTCGAGACCACCCACACCACCGACTCGGGCGTCGTCAAGGTGATCGACGTGATGCCGATCGGCGACGGGCGTGCCGACGTCGTACGCCGCATCGAGGGTGTCGAGGGCACGGTCGCGATGCGGCACGAGTGGGTGGTCCGCTTCGGGTACGGCAAGATCTGGCCCTGGGTGACGCGGCGAGAAGACGACGAGGGGCGCCCCATCATCTCCGCCATCGCGGGTCCCGACATGCTCGTGGTGCGCGGGTCCCGCCTACCGAAGGCGGAGGACGGCCGGCACGTCGACGAGTTCGAGGTCGGTGCGGGAGACACGCTGACGTTCTCCACGACCTGGTTCAAATCCCACCATCCGGTGCCACCGATGCTCGACGTCGACAAGCGCCTCGCCGAGACGACAGAGCTCAGCGAGCGCTGGGCGGAGCGCTGCAGCTACGACGGCCCCTATCGGGAGGAGGTGGTGCGCTCCCTGCTGGTGCTCCGCCTGCTCACCCACGGCGGCACCGGTGGCATCGTGGCGGCGCCGACCACGTCGCTGCCGGAGACGTTCGGCGGCTCGCGCAACTGGGACTACCGCTTCTGCTGGTTACGCGACGCCTCGCTCACGCTCGAGGCGCTGCTCACCACCGGCTACCAGGACGAGGCACGGCTGTGGCGCAACTGGCTGCTCCGGGCCATCGCCGGCGACCCCAAGGACCTTCAGATCATGTACGCCGTCGACGGCGCGCGTGACCTCCCCGAGCGTGAGCTGGAACACCTGCCCGGGTACGCCGACTCACGCCCGGTGCGGATCGGCAACGGCGCCGTCTGCCAGCGCCAGACCGACGTTCTCGGTGAGGTGCTCATCGCCCTCGAGCTGGCGCGCACCGGAGGGTTGAAGGAGGACCGCCACACGTGGTCCCTTCAGCGGGCCATCGTCAACCAGCTGTGCGAGACCTGGCAGGAGCCGGACAACGGCCTGTGGGAGATCCGCGGACCCCGGCGCCGTTTCACCCACTCCCGGGTGATGGTGTGGGCGGCCTTCGACCGAGCCATCAACGGAGTCGAACGGCAACGGCTCGAGGGCGACGTCGACCGCTGGCGCAAGGTCCGCGACCAGGTACGCGAAGAGGTTCTCGAGCACGGTTTCGACGCCGAGCGCAACACGTTCGTCCAGCACTACGACACTCGTGAGGTCGACGCGTCCCTGCTCGTGATCCCTCTTGTCGGATTCCTCCCTGGCGACGACCCACGAGTGCTCGGCACGATCCAGGCGGTCGAGGAGGACCTGATCCGCGACGGCCTGGTGATGCGCTACCGCACCGAGACCGGGGTCGACGGGCTCGACGGTGACGAGCACCCGTTCATCGCGTGCTCGTTCTGGCTGGTGTCGGCGTACGCCAGAGCCGGTCGCGTCGACGAGGCGCACGCCCTGATGCGCCGCCTGATGGACCTGTGCAACGACGTCGGGTTGCTGTCGGAGGAGTACGACCCCGGCGAGAACCGGATGGTCGGCAACTTCCCGCAGGCGTTCTCCCATCTCGCGCTCGTCGGGGCGGCGTTCGGGCTCAGCCAGGCGACGCAGGACTGCGACGTCAACGACCCGGGCATGACGATGAGCGGCGGCGAGGCGCTGACCGACGACGACTGACCCGCGTCAGATCTCGGGGTAGCCGATCGGCGGTGCCGACACGTCGTCGAGCGCATCGAGGATCTCGTCGGGCAAGGTGTGGTCCTCGACGCTGAGACAGCCCACGAGCTGGGCCGTGGTGCGGGCGCCGACGATCGGGGCCACCACTCCCGGCTGGTCGCGCACCCATGCCAGCGCCACCTGCACCGGCGACAGCTCCAAACCTTCGGCGGCGCGCACCACCGCCTCGACGACCTGAGCCGAGCTCGGGTTGAGGTGCGCGCCGACGTAGCGCTCGAAGACGCTGGAGGCCGCTCGCGAACCGGCAGGTACGCCGGTGCGGTACTTGCCCGACAGGACGCCCCGCCCGAGCGGCGCCCACGGCAGCAGACCGAGCCCGAGCGCCTCGGTCGCCGGCACGACCTCGCGCTCGACGCCACGCTCGAGGAGGGAGTACTCGACCTGCGTGGAGGCCAGCCGAGCACGGCCCGGAGCCGCGAGCTGGTGTGCTGCTGCCCATGCGGTCTGCCAGCCGGCGTAGTTGGAGACGCCGACATAGCGCGCCCGACCCGAGGCCACGGCGGCGTCCAGCGCGCTCAGGGTCTCGTCGAGCGGGACCGCGTCGGACCAGCGGTGCAGCTGCCACAGGTCGACGTGGTCGGTGCCGAGCCGCTCGAGAGACTCGTCGAGGGTGCGCAGCAGCGCCCGCCGGGACACGTCGACGTTGCCCTCGCCCCGGGCCCGCCGGTCGACGCCGGCCTTGGTGGCGATCACGAGCTCGCCGCGGTCGACATCGGTGGCCAGCAGTTTGCCGAGCACCCGCTCGCTCGCCCCGTCGCCGTACCCGGCACCGGTGTCGACGAGCGTGCCTCCCGCGTCGACGAACGCCTTGAGCTGGTCGGCCGCCTCGTGCTCATCGGTCTCGGTGCCCCAGGTCAGCGTCCCGAGACCAAGGCGGGAGACCTGCAGACCGGTCTCGCCGAGGTAGCGGTGCAGCATGCGCCCGAGAGTAGTGCACCGGTCTGCGCGGTCGAGGCGCCGTCGGCGCGGCTGCGGCGCCCCCCGTGCGGCCCGCTACGGTCGCAGCGTGAGACTTGGTGTGAGCATGGGCTACGTCCTCGCCGGTGGAGTGTCCGAAACGGTGTCGCTGGCACGGGAGGCCGAGCGTCTCGGGTACGCCGTCGCCTGGGTCGCGGAGGCCTACGGCTCCGACGCCGTGTCGGTGCTGAGCTACCTTGCGGCCACCACGGAGCGCATCGACGTCGGCGCTGCCGTGATGCAGATACCGGCTCGCACCCCCGCCATGACCGCGATGACAGCGGCGACGCTCGACCTGCTCAGCCAAGGACGGTTCCGCCTCGGCCTCGGGGTGTCGGGTCCCCAGGTGTCAGAGGGGTGGCACGGCGTGCGGTTCGCGAAGCCGCTGACGCGCACCCGCGAATACATCGAGATCGTCCGGACTGCCCTGGCCCGGCAAAGCGTGCGGCACGAGGGGGAGTTCTTCACCCTGCCGCTGCCGGACGGCGCGGGAAAGGCCCTCAGGCTCAGCTTGCATCCGTACCGCGACGACCTGCCGATCTACGTGGCGGCGGTCGGCCCCAAGAACCTCGAGCTCGCGGGGGAGATAGCCGACGGCTGGCTGGCGATCTTCTTCTCGCCGGAGCACTCCGACGGGCTGCGGGCCAGCATTGCCGCTGGTCGAGAGCGGGCAACCACGCCGCCTGCGCACTTCGACGTTTCTGCCACCGTGCCGGTGTCGTTCGGTGACGACCTCGCCTCCTGCGCCGAGCCGATCCGCGGGTACGCCGCCTTGTACATCGGCGGGATGGGCTCGCGGGAGCAGAACTTCTACAACCGGCTGGCCTGCCGGATGGGCTACGAGCAAGAAGCCGGCTTGGTGCAGGACCTCTTCCTCGACGGGCAGCACCGCGAGGCGATGGTGGCCGTCCCCCTTGACTTCATCGACCAGACGTCCCTGCTCGGACCGCCGCAGCGAGTGGCCGAGCGGTTGCACGCCTTCGCGGAGGCCGGTGTCACCACTTTGACGGTCACATCCTTCGCCCCCGACCTTCAGGGAAGAATCGACGACCTCAGGCAGGTCGCTGAGGCCCTGGACGCCAGCGGTCTAGGAGACTGACCAGCATGGACTTTTTCGACGCGCTCGTCCTCGGCATCGTCGAAGGGCTGACCGAGTTCCTGCCCGTCTCCAGCACCGGGCACCTCACGATCACCGAAAAGCTGCTCGGCCTCCAGATCGACGACCAAGCGGTCACCGCGTTCACGGTCGTCATCCAGATGGGCGCGATCCTCGCCGTCGTCGTCTACTTCCGCCACGACATCTGGAACATCACCCGGGCCTGGGTCAGCGGCATCGTCAGACCCGAGGTCCGCGGCACGTTCGACTACCGGATGGGCTGGTACGTCATCGCAGGCTCGGTCCCCATCGTGGTGGCGGGCCTGCTGGGGGAGAGCCTGATCACCGGCGCGCTGCGGAACCTGTGGTGGGTGGCCGGCGCGCTGATCGTCTGGAGCGGGGTGATGGTGCTCGCTGAGCGTGTCGGCAGCCAGCAGCGCATGGAGCAAGACCTGACCCTGCGTGACTCCATCCTGATCGGAGTGGTGCAGGTCGTGTCGCTGGTGCCGGGGGTGTCGAGGTCCGGTGCGACGATCTCGGCAGGACTGTTCGCCGGGCTGGACCGGGTCACTGCGACCCGGATGTCGTTCTTCTTGTCGATCCCGGCGTTGATGGGTGCCGGCATCAAGGAGCTGCCGGACGCGCTCGGGGGCGACATCAGCCTCGGCACGACCGTCGTGGCTACGGTCGTGAGCTTCGTGGTGGCGTACGCCTCGGTCGCCTGGCTGCTCAAGTTCGTCGCCGGTCACTCGATCACCTGGTTCGTCGGCTACCGGGTTGCCGTCGGGACGGTCCTGCTGGTGCTGCTCGGTACCGGCGTCATCACCGCCACCTGAGCCCCGGCGTGCCGCTAGTGTCGCGCGGCCCTATAACCAGCCGGACCGCTTGAACAACCCGAAGAGGCAGACGCACACGGCTGCCGTCACGCTCAGCACCAGCGGGTAGCCGAAGGTCCAGTGCAGCTCCGGCATGTGGTCGAAGTTCATGCCGTAGATGCCGGCCACCATCGTGGGCACGGCAGCTATGGCGACCCAGGACGAGATCTTGCGCATGTCGTTGTTCTGCTGCACCGAGATGCGCGCCATGTGCGCGTTGTGGGCGCTCGACAGCAGGTTGTCGAGCGACTCGACCTGGTCATGGACCCGGATGGCGTGGTCGGCGACATCGCGGAAGAACGCCCGCGCCGCCTCCGGCATACCGCTCACCTCGCCGCGGGCGAAGCGTGACATCGGCTCGCGCAGCGGCGCCACCGCGCGCCTGAACTCCGCGACCTCGCGCTTGAGCGTGTAGATGCGTTGCGAGTCGTTGCCACGGTGGTCGGAGAAGACCGAGAGCTCGATCTGGTCCACGTCGACCTGGAGCTCCTGGGCGACCGCCTCGTAGCCGTCGACGACCCAGTCGCAGACTGAGTACAGCACCGAGAACGGCCCGTGGCCCAACACGTCGGCGTGCTCCTCGAGCTCTTGGCGCGTCGTCGTCAGCCCCGCACCGGCTCCGTGCCGCACCGTGACGACATAGCTGGGGCCGATGAAGACCGCGATCTCACCGGTCTCGACGGCGTCTTGTTCGTCGACGTACCACAGCGTCTTGAGGACCAGGAAGAGCGAGTCGTGGTCGTAGCGCTCGAGCTTCGGCCGCTGATGGGCGCGGACGGCGTCCTCGGCGGCGAGCTGGTGGAGGTCGAACAGCTTCGCGACGTCGTCCATCTCGTCCTGGCTGGGCTCGTGGAGGCCGAGCCAGACGAAGTCATCGGTCTGGCAGGCGGTCTCGAGGGCGGCGGCCAGGTCGTCGCTGTCACCGTCAACGGCCACCCGGGTGCCGTCGCGGTAGACGGCGCAGTCAACGATCACGTCCCTATTGTGGCGCGGAAAGGCTGCGGCGCGAATGATGGGCGGGACGGTCGGCGACGGATTCGTCGGCGTACCACCCCTGATGCCGCACTAGGCTGACGGCGTGGCGACAGTGGTGCTGGTCAGACATGGGCGTTCGCACGCCAACAACGGCGGGATCCTCGCCGGCCGGGCTGCCGGCGTGCTTCTCGACGAGGTGGGCGAAGCACAGGCCGCCGACGCCGGGCAGCGGCTCGCGGTCCTCCCGCTGGCCGCTGTCGTTTCCAGCCCGCTGGAACGCTGCCGCCAGACCGCCGAGGCGGTCGCGGGCGCGCAGAAGAACCAGCCGCAAGTGGTAGACGAGGAGCGGCTCACCGAGTGCGGGTACGGCGACTGGACCGGGCGCGAGCTGAAGCACCTCGCCAAGGAGCCGTTGTGGAAGGTCGTCCAGGGGCACCCGAGCGCCGCGGCGTTCCCCGGCGGTG
>JACCVA010000030.1 GCA_013698435.1 Nocardioidaceae bacterium
GCCCGATTCTCGATGGGGACGAGCGCGTACCGCTCGACCACACGGCCGCCGGCGCAGCGTTCACCACGCAGGAACCCGTCGTGCTCTCCGATCATGCCGGCGAGACCACGTCTACCTTCCGGTGAGCGTGCACGGCGACCGCGTCGGCGTCCTCCAGGTCACGGCGCCCGCCACGGTTCTCGAGAAACGCCTGGATCAGCTCACCGACCTGGCCACGCTGACGGGCTACGCGCTCACCGCCACCAGTAGACACACAGACCTTCTTCACAGGGCCGCCCGATCGCGGCGAATGACCCTTGCCGCGGAGCTCCAGTGGCAACTTCTCCCCGTTCGTGGCTGCCTCGCGCCAGAGTATGAGCTCGCAGGCCACCTCGAGCCGGCGTACGCCGTCTACGCCGACAACTTCGACTGGTCCGAAGGCCACCTGCTGGTCAGCATCACCGACGCAGCGAATCACGCGCGGAGCACGCCGCTGCTGACCACATTGTCGGTCACGGCGGCCCGCAACGCTCGTCGCGGCTGTCTTGGTATCGCTGAACAGGCAGCCATGGCCGACCAAGCCGTCTACACCCACCACCAGGGCGACCACTCGGTCGACGCGATCTTCATGACGATCGACATCGCGACGGGCCGTGCATCCGCGCTGACGGCCGGTTCTCCTGCGGTTGTCCTGCTGCGTGAGGGTGCGCTCCACCCGATCGGGCTCACCGACCAGATCCCGCTGGGCATGTTCGAGGGAACTGAGTACACCGAACAATCGTTCCAGTTGGCTACCGGAGACCGGCTGCTGTTGATGTCCGACGGTGTTACCGACGGCTGGTCCCCACGCGGAGGGTCACTCCCGCATCAGCGGCTGCTTGAGATCCTGGAAAGGGACGTCGACGAACATCCCGCCGGTGTGGTGCGCTCGCTCATCGACGAGCTCATCGCCCATCACGGGGGCAACGACCTTGACGATGACGCCACCGTCGTGTGCCTGGACTGGAACGGCCCGGGGTGTCCGAACGAGCTCACTTTGACCGAACCGGACATCGTCGTACGCGAAGCCCGGCCGCATCTGCACGCTGTGGCACCTGCCCAGGGCTTGCGTATCACCGCCGGAGTACGGTAACTGTCATATAGCAACTGTTGCCCAAGGGCAATGAAATATCCGGGGCGGAGGAGGGTCAAGCAGATGAGCAAAAGCACCGTCAGTGACTTCGTGATCGACCGGTTGATCGCATGGGACCTGCATCGTTTCTACGGTTTCCCCGGCGACGGGATCGGTGGATTCGACGGGGCGTTGGAGCGCGCCGAGTCCGACGGAAAGGACTTCAGCTACATCCGTCCCACCCACGAAGAGATCGCCGCGTTCATGGCGTGTGCCCACGCCAAGTTCACCGGCGACGTCGGGGTCTGCATCGCGACCTCTGGACCAGGAGCAATACACATGCTCAATGGTCTGTACGACGCCAAGATGGACAGCCAGCCTGTGGTGGCGATCGTCGGTCAGCAAGGCCTGGTCTCGTTGGGTAGCCACGCCCAGCAAGAGGTCAACCTCGAACGAGTCTTCGCCGACGTCGCCGGCTATGTCCAGACCGTGACCACCGGGATGCACGCTCAGGTCGTGGTGGACCGCGCCGTGCGCATCGCCCGCGCCAAACGGTGTCCGACCGTGGTGATCCTGCCTGCCGACGTCCAGAACATGGACTTCGAGGAGCCCGCGCTGACGCACTGGGTCTCCCGCAGCGGGGTGGGTCACGCCTCCACCGCACTGACCCCACCCGAGGAGGAGCTTCGTCGGGCAGCCGACGTGCTCAACGCCGGCGGCAAGGTTGCCATGATGGTCGGCGAAGGTGCCAGGGGCGCGACCGACGAGGTGATCGCCGTCGCCGAACGCCTCGGCGCCGGCATCATCACCGCTTTGCTCGGCAAGGACGTCGTCCCCGGCGACCTGCCGTACCACACCCAGCAGCTCGGCCTGCTGGGCTCAAAACCGAGCTACGACATGATGCAGGACTGCGACACTCTGCTGATGGTCGGCAGCAACTACCCCTACGCCGAGTTTCTGCCCGAGACCGGACAGGCCCGCGGCGTGCAGATCGACCTCTCGTCGGAGCATCTCAGCCTGCGCTACCCGATGGAGGTCAACCTCGCAGGGGACGCCAAAGCCACCTTGACCGCCTTGCTGCCGCACCTGACTCAACAGCAGGACACCAGCTGGCAGGAGCAGGTCATCGAAGGCATGAAGGACTGGAACCACGTCACCGAGAAGGAGGCGATGACCGAGGCCGACCCGATCAACCCCCGCTACGTCTACCACCTGCTCAACAAGCACCTGCCGGACAACGCCATCGTCACCGCCGACGCCGGCACCACCGCCGACTGGTACGGCCACCACATCAAGCTCGGCCGTCACATGAGTGGCAACCTGTCGGGGATGCTCGCCTCGATGCTTGCCGCCATGCCCTACGCCGTCGCCGCGAAGTTCGCCCACCCCGACCGTCCGGTGGTCTGCACCATCGGCGACGGCGCCTTCCAGATGCTCGGCATGAACGAGCTGATCACCGTCAAACGCCACTGGAAGACCTGGGACGACCCGCGCTTCATCGTCCTGGTGCTGCACAACCATGACCTGTCCCAGGTCTCCTGGGAGATGCGCGAAGTCGGTGACCCACGCTGGGACACCTCACAGCTCGTAGAAGACATGGACTACGCCGGCTACGCCGACCTTCTCGGCCTGCGCGGCATCAGGGTCGACAAGCCAGACCAGGTCGCCGACGCCTGGGAGACCGCGTTCTCCGCGGACCGGCCCGTCGTCCTGGACGTACACACCGACCCGAACGTGCCGCCGCTACCCGCGCACATCTCCTTCGACGAAGCCAAAGGCTTTCTGGCAACACTCGCCAAGGGAGACCCGGCCGAAAGAGCGGTCATCCGCAACTCCCTCCGAGCAGTCGGCGCCGAACTGTTCGCCAACGCCAAGAACGCCCTCTCGCGCGACAACACCTGACCCGAAGTGACCGCGCGTCACGAGGCAACGGAACGTGCCCGCCGCAGTGCGCCGGATGCCGCGACCCGGCATGCTCGAC
>JACCVA010000093.1 GCA_013698435.1 Nocardioidaceae bacterium
GGCCTGCTCTACGTCTTGTCGATGGTCGTCATCGGCGGGATGGTCGGCGCAGGTGCTTTAGGGTTCGACATCGTCTACGGATTCAGACAAGCAAACTTCGCCGGTAAGGGTCTCGTGGCGGGGATCACGATCGTGTTGATCGGGATCATGCTCGACCGCATCACCACGTACGGTGCTCAACGGGCGGCATCGCCTGTCCGTACCGGTGCACAAAACAGATGGTTCTCGTTGTCGAGAGCCCACGTATGACGGTCGCGGCCGTCTGGAGGAGGAACAGAAATGACAGTGATCCGAACGCGAGGAATGCTCGCTGTCGTCGGCCTGTCGTCTGCATTGGTCCTGAGTGCATGCGGTGGCGGCGACATCAAGAATGAGGCGGCGCCGGGAGGTGAGGACTGCGGCACGATGAATATGGCGATCAACCCGTGGGTCGGCTTTGAAGCTAGCGCCCACGTGGTCGGGACCGTCGCGACCACCAAGCTGGGCTGCACGGTGGAATACAAGGACCTCGACGAGCAGGTGTCGTGGCAGGGGTTCGGTAAGGGTGAGGTCGACGTCGTCATCGAGAACTGGGGACACCCCGAGCTGCAGAAGAAGTACTTCGAAGACAAGGGTGGCGACGGTTCAGCGATGAGTGTCGGTCCCAACGGCAACGAAGGAATCATCGGTTGGTACGTGCCACCGTGGATGGCGGAGAAGTACCCAGACATCACTGACTGGAAGAACCTCAACAAGTACGCGGACCTGTTCCAGACCCCGGAGTCCGGCGACCAAGGCACGCTCTACGACGGTGACCCCGGTTTTGTGACCAATGACGAGGCGCTGGTCAAGAACTTGGACCTCAACTACAAGGTCGTCTTCGCCGGGAGCGAGAACGCGCTCATCGAGGGTTTCCGCAAGGCTGAGGAGAACAAGACTCCTTACCTGGCGTACTTCTACGAGCCGCAATGGTTCCTGTCGGAGGTCCCGCTGGTCAAGGTAGACCTGCCCGAGTACACCGACGGGTGCGACGCCGACCCCGAGAAGGTCGCGTGCGACTACCCGGTCTATACGCTCGACAAGATCGCCTCGACCTCGTTCGCGGAGTCCGGTAGCCCCGGTTACGACCTGGTCAAGAGCTTCGAGTGGACGAACGAGGACCAGAACGCGGTCGCCAAGATGATCGCCGAGGACGGGATGGACCCCGACGAGGCCGCTCAGCAGTGGGTCGACGACAACGCCGACAGGGTGGATGCCTGGCTAGGCAAGTAGCCCAACCGAATACCGCTTGTCGGGCGTACCGGCCTCCTCCGAGGCCGAGACGCCCGCCAGCGCGTGTCCGGTGCGGCGGTGGAGGGGGTCAACTGCCGCGGCGGCGAAGCTCCTCGTTGATGGCCGGCACGATCTCGTGCAGGTCACCGATCACGGCGTAGTGCGCCTTGGTGACCATCGGAGCGTCTGCGTCGGTGTTGATCGCGATGATCGTCTTCGCGCTCTGGCAGCCCGCCCAGTGCTGGATGGCGCCGCTGATTCCGCACGCGATGTAGACGTCAGGTGCGATCCGGCTCCCGGTCTGGCCTACCTGCTCGTGGTGCGGCCGCCAGCCGAGGCTGGTCACGACTCGTGAGACGCCGAGCGTGCCGTCGAGGAGCTCGCTGAGCTCCAACAGGTCGTCGAACCCGTGTGCGCTCCCGGCGCCACGTCCAGCTCCCACGACGACGCGCGCGCCGGTCAGTGCGGCCGTGTCGTCGACCTCGGTGGCCTCGACCCGAACCACCCGGCCCACCACGTCGGACTCGGTCAGCGGCGGCTCGAAGACCTCAACGTGCGGTTGGGTCGGTAGGGCCGCAGCCCGCGGATCCACCGCATGGCCCGCAACGGTGAGGACCGCCGGGACGCTGGCGACGCGCATAACCTCCAGCACCGCGCCCCCCATCACCTGCCGAGACACGGTCAGCGGGTCGACGTCGTCGACGGCGACGACATTCGCCGCCATCGTGGCGTCGAGCCGGGTGGCGACGTGCGCCATGATCTCGCTTCCGCGCGCGGTGCCGGCGGCCATCACGATGTCGGCCGACACGGATTCGGTGGCGGTGGCCACGGCAGTCGCCCAGCTGCCCGCAGCGTACGACGACAGTTGCTCGTGCTGAGCGTGCCGAACCGTCGACACCCCCTGCTCGCCCAGCTGAGTCAGGGCAGCCTGGGTGATGCCATCCGCGAGCGGGCCGACGAGCAGTGCGTGCAGCGTGAGTCCGCCGCGCCGGTCTGCCAGCTCGCGAGCAAAGGTCAAAGTCTCTTGCGAGGTCTCGGTGGCCCCGTGGGCATCGGTCTCGACCAGGACGAGGATCACGTCGCCACTCCGAGCTTGTAGAGCAGGTCGACGACGGCCGTCGCTGCCGCGGGACCCTCACCCAGCACCTCGACGACACTCGGCTGTGACGGTGGCAGCCTCAGCGCAGCTCGCCCGTTGCCCACCGGTGAGACAGACGCGGTCACCATGTCCACAGGAGTGCGCTTGGCCTTCATCCGGCCGGGAATCGAGGGATACCGAGGCTCGACGCCGCCCTCCTGGACGGCGATCACCGCGGGCAGCGACAGCTCGAACACCTCGGTCCCCTCGGGGCCTTTGCCGCGCGCGACGACTGTGCCGTCCTGGACCTCGACAGTGCCGATCCCGGTGAGGACCGGCCGACCGAGCGCATAGGCGAGCCGGACGCCGACCTGGAAGTCGCCGGTGTCGGCAGCGTCGTTGCCGACCAGGATCAGGTCGTACGTCGTCGCGTCCGTCTCCCGCGACCGCACGGCGTCCGCGATCGCCGCGGCCACGTCGGCCGGCCCGAAGTTCTCGGTGTCCGCCTCGACGAGCACGGCCGCCGTACATCCGACCGCAAGAGCGTTACGGATCTGCTCGAGGGAGTCGTCGTTTCCGACCGTGAGAACCGTCGCCTCCCCGTCGGTCGACCTCGCGATCTGGATCGCCTGTTCCACCGCACACTCGTCGTGCGCGCTGAGTGTGTAGCCGACGTGCCGGGCGTCGATCGACTGGCCATCCTGCGACAGCAGGATCTGTCCGGAGGTCTCCGGCACTCGCTTGATGCACACCAGGACGTTCGTCATGGCGCTACCCCCGGATCCGCTCGTTGGTGGGGTCGAACAGGGGCGTCGCGTCAGCGGAGGCCACCGTCACTGGATACAGCTCTTCCATGTACGACACCGTCAGCTCGTTGCCGACAACTGCTTGCGCGGGCGGCAGGTACGCCATCAGCACGTGCTTACCCAGCGACGGCGCCGAGCCGGCGGTCGTGACGTACGGGTGGCGGCCGTGTTCGTCGGTGAGGACCTCGCCGTGGCGTCCGAGGATGGGCTCGCCGCCGAGCATGTAGCGCTTGGTCCCCGACTTCGACATGTGGTCATCCACGGTCAGCGTGCACAGCACGGCCTTCGGGTCCGTGGCTCGCTGCGTCAGGTACGCCTCACGCCCGACGAAGTCGGCCGCCTTCATCTTGGGGCGCGCCATGCCGGCCTCGATGATCGTGCGCTCCGCGTCGAGCTCGAAGCCGAACGCGCGGTACCCCTTCTCGATGCGACCGGTGGTGCCGTACACGCCGATCCCGACGGGCACTGCACCGTGCGCTGCGCCGGCATCGTGAAGCATGCTCCACAGCCTGGCGCCCTGCTCCATCGGGACGTACAGCTCCCAGCCGAGCTCCCCGACGTAGGAGATCCGAGAAGCGAGCACGGACAGGGAGTCGGTCTCGATCTCGCGGCAGGTGCCGAACCCGAAGGCCTCGTGGCTGATGTCGTCGCGGGTCAGCTGGCCGAGTATGTCGCGCGCCCGCGGACCCCAGATCCCGATCGTGGTGTATGCCGAGGTGAGGTCGACCACGGCGGCCGAGGAGTCCTTGGGGAGCCGGCCTGCGAACCACAAGCGGTCGACCATGCCGTGCGCGCCGCCGGTCACGACGCGAAACCGGTCGTGGGCCAGCCGCATGACGGTGAGGTCGGAGCGGAACCCGCCACGCTCGTCGAGTACGGGAGTGTAGATCACCTTGCCGAGAGCGACGTCGGACTGTGCGACGACGATCGACTGCACGGCTTCCAGCGCACCTGGCCCGACGACGTCGAAGATCGTGAACGCCGAGAGGTCGACGATGCCGGCACGGTCACGCAGCGCCAGGTGCGCGGCGTTGATGATCGGCGACCACCAGCGGGAGTCCCACTCGTGCTCGCGACTCATCACCTTGTCGCCGTACTCCTCGAGCAAGACATGGTTGCAGGCGTACCACAGGGGACGCTCCCACCCAGCAGCCTCGACGAAGAATGCACCCAGGTCGCGCTCAGAGGCGTGCATCGGAGGCAGCCGTTGGTCTCGGTCCGACTCGTACTGCTCTGCGGGGTGCACGATCCCATAAGTCTTGATGAACGCTTCGCCGGTGCGTGCCCGCACGTGGCTCCGGGTGCGCTGGTGGGGGTGGAAACGTGCGATGTCGGAATGGCTGAGGTCGATCTCCGGGAGACCGTCGGTCATCCACTCGGCCAGGGCACGCCCGACTCCGGGTCCCTCCTTGATCCAGACCGCGGCCGCCGACCAGAGGCCCCGGACCTCCGGCGTCTCGCCAAGGATGGGGGCGCCATCGGGAGTGAGGGACAACAGGCCGTTGATGGCGTAGCGAATCTCGGCTTTCTCGTCACCCAGGATCGCCGGCATCAGCTCGAGTGCCTCCTCAAGCTGCTGGTCAAAGTCCTCGGCCGTGAAGGGCAGCTCGGTGGGGGAAAGCTTGGCCTGGTCGATCGTGGGGATGTCCTCGGGATCGTGCAAGATCGCCCGGTGTGCGTAGGAGCCGACCTCCATGTCTGCGCCGTGCTGCCGCTCGTAGCAGTAGGTGTCCATGTCTCGCACGATGGGGAACGAGATTTCGCCCTCCTTCTCCGCGAGCACGGGGACCGGGCCGACGGAGATCATCTGGTGCACGGCGGGCGTCAACGGGATCCGCGCGGCTGCCATCGCGGCCAGCTTCGGGCTCCAGACACCGCAGGCGATGACGACGGCCTCGGCCTCGATGTCGCCTTCTGACGTGCGAACTCCGCGGATGCGTCCCGCCTCGACGTCGAGTCCGGTCACCTCGACGGTCGGTACGACGGTTAGGGCACCGAGCGCCAGAGCCCCCTCACGCATGAGCGTGCCGGCACGCAAGGAGTCGACCACGCCCACCGACGGAATCCAGAACGCACCGAGGATCTGTGTCGGGTCGAGGAACGGCACCCTCTCGGCGACCTGGTCCGGTGTGACCAGCTCGGCCTCGATGCCCCACGCACGCGCCGACGACATCCGGCGGCGCAGCTCCTCCATCCGCTCCTCCGTGCGGGCGACCTCGAAGCCACCAGACTCGGTGAAGACCCCCATGTCCTTGTACTGGCGCATGCTGTCGAGCGTCAGGTCGGTGATCTCGCGTGAGTGGTCCACCGGGAAGATGAAGTTGGACGCGTGACCGGTCGAGCCTCCCGGGTTGGG
>JACCVA010000121.1 GCA_013698435.1 Nocardioidaceae bacterium
AGGACGGGTGTGCCGACTGCTCGATCAGGTCGCCGCCGAACACGACGTCGGCATCGGGCACCCGCAGCACCAGGTCGCCGTCGGTGTGGCCGCGACCGGGGTAGGCGAGCTCGACGTACCGGTCGCCAAGGTCGATCACCGCCGCTGATGAGAACGTCTGGTCCGGCAGTCGGTACTGGGTGGCCAGCACTTCGTCGAGCACCTCCGCCGTGATGGCCGGGTACGCCGGGTCGACCGACGGGTCCGCCCGGATCATGGCCTTGATGCGGTCGCCGGCGGCGACCAGCCCTGCCGCAGCGTTCTCGTGCGCGTGGACGGTGGCACCGTCGAACGCGCTGTTGCCGAACGTGTGGTCGAAGTGCTGATGCGTGTCGACGACCCAACGCACGTCGGCGCCGGGGGCGACCCGCCGTACGTCGTCGGCGAGCCGCCGGCCCTGCGCACCGGTGGCGCGGGTGTCGAGGACCAGCACGCCGTCCGAGCCGACAACGACGCCGATGCTGACGTCCCATTCGGGATAGCGGAGCACGAAACATCCGGTACCGACCTCGAGCAGGTCCGAGGCGGTGAGATCGCTCATGGTGGCAGAGTAGCTGCCCCTTGAGGGGGCACAGGTACGCCGGCAGGCCGGCCGGCTAGGCGGCTCCCGGGGCCCACGCCTAGTACGCTTGGCACTCCGAGATCACGAGTGCCAACCGCGACCCGCAGGCAGGAGGCGAGCCATGCTGGACGACCGCAAGCTCGACGTCTTGCGTGCCATCGTCGAGGACTATGTCCACACCCAGGAACCGGTCGGTTCCAAGTCGCTCGTCGAGCGCCACAGCCTCGGCGTGTCGCCGGCGACGGTGCGCAACGACATGGCCACGCTCGAGGAGGAGGGGTTCATCACCCAGCCGCACACGAGCGCGGGACGCATCCCCACCGACAAGGGTTATCGCCTCTTCGTCGACAAGCTCACGAGCATCAAGCCGCTGTCTGCAGCCGAGAAGCGGGCCATCGCGACGTTCCTTGAGGGCGCCGTCGACCTCGACGACGTGGTGCACCGCAGCGTCCGGCTGCTCGCCCAGCTGACCCAGCAGGTGGCGATCGTGCAATACCCGACGCTCGCGCGCTCCACCGTGCGCCACGTCGAGGTGGTCGCGATCGGTGCCAACCGGCTGCTGGTCGTGCTGATCACCAGCTCGGGCCGGGTCGAGCAGCGCGTGGTCGAGCTGACGCAGGACCTCGACGCCGACGTGATCGCCGACCTCCGCGCTCGGCTCAACACCACTGTGGTGGGGCAGTCGCTGGCCGACGCCGCCAACCGCGTCACCGCGCTTCCCCAGATGTTCCACCGCGACGACCGGGCCGTCGTCGCCCAGATCATCGCTGCCTTCGCTGAGGCCATCGTCGACAACCGGACCGACGAGAAGGTCGCCATCGGTGGAACCGCCAACCTCGTGCGCTTCGGCGACGACTTCGATCGCTCCATCAAGCCCCTGCTCGAGGCGTTGGAAGAGCACGTCGTCTTGCTGAAGCTGCTCGGCGAGGCCACCAGCGCCAGCCTCGTCACCGTGCGCATCGGTCACGAGGTCCCGCTCGAGACGCTGGCGAGGACGTCGGTCGTCGCCACCGGCTACGGCCCCGAACAGGAGCCGCTCGCGACGCTCGGAGTCGTCGGTCCGACCCGGATGGACTACCCCGGCTCGATGGCAGCCGTCACCGCCGTCGCCCGCTACGTCAGCCAGATGCTGTCCGACGCATGAGCCGCCCTTGACGCGCCCACCGACGCCCCGCCCCCTGACTCGCACACCAACGAATGCCGGAGTATGACTCAAGATCTCTACGAAGTGCTCGGTGTCACCCGCGACGCCTCTCCTGAGCAGGTCAAGAAGGCGTACCGCAGCCTTGCCCGCCAGCTGCATCCCGACGTCAACCCCGATGCGGAGACCCAGGAGCGGTTCAAGGAGGTCACCCGCGCCTACGACGTCTTGAGTGACCCCCAGAAGCGCGAGCTGTACGACCTCGGAGGCGATCCGCTGTCCGCTGCCGGTGGGGCCGGCTTCGGGCAGGGCTTCTCGTTCACCGACATCATGGACGCCTTCTTCGGCCAGTCCGCCGGGACGCGCGGCCCCCGGCCGCGTACCCGCCGTGGTCAGGATGCACTCATCCGGCTGCAGCTCACCCTGGGCGAGGCTGCCTTCGGCGCCAGCCGCGAGCTCAAGGTGGACACCGCCGTCACCTGCACGGTCTGCGCCGGTGCCGGCACCGCTCCCGGGACCTCTCCGAGGACCTGCTCGACCTGTTCGGGGCGCGGCGAGATCAGTCACGTGCAGCGGTCGTTTCTCGGAGAGGTACGCACCATGCGTCCGTGCCCGACGTGCCGCGGCTTCGGCTCGGTCATCCCAGACCCGTGCAGCGAGTGCTCCGGCGACGGACGGATCCGCGCCCGGCGGACGATCTCCGTCAACGTGCCCGCCGGCGTCGACGCCGGCACTCGTATCCAGCTGACCGGAGAAGGCGAGGTGGGCCCCGGTGGTGGCCCTGCTGGTGACCTCTACGTCGAGATCGACGTGCAGCAGCACCCCGTGTTCACCCGCCACGGTGACGACCTGCTGTGCACGATCACGCTGCCGATGACGGCCGCTGCACTGGGCACCTCGGTGGCGCTGCCGACGCTGGAGGCCGACCTTGCCTCGGCTGGCAACGACTCGATCGAGACAACGGTTGACCTCGAGCTCAAGCCAGGCACGCAGTCCGGTGAGCAGATCGTCGCCCGCGGCCGCGGCGTACCGCACCTGCGTGGCACCGGACGCGGTGACCTCGTCACCACGATCGTGGTCGAGACCCCGACCCGGCTCGACAATGCTCAGGCCGAGCTGCTGCAGCAGCTGGCGGCGCTGCGTGACGAGGAGAAGCCAGACGTCGGGCCTGACGCCCAGTCGAAGCACCGCGGGGTGTTCGGCCGGTTCCGCGAGGCTTTCGGCGGTCGCTGACCCGCCGGGCCTCTTCTCGGGGTTTGGGGTAGATCCGCGCGCCTGAGGGGGGCGGGTGCGAACTTCCCCGAACCTCGTACGCCGGCGGTCTTAGTCGACCGTGAACGTCTTGTCGTCGACGTTGATGGGCTCACCGTTCTCCGCGCTGTACTCGAGCGCCTTGAACGTGTAGGTGCCGGGCTCGAGGGCGCCGAGGCCGACGTCGGCCTGAGCCCACTCCCCGAAGGAAGCCACCGTCGTGTAGCCGTTGTCGAGCTTTGCCCCGTTCGCATCCAGCAGCAGCCAGGCGAGGTTCGCCTCGAACGTGTTGCCCGAGACCTTGACCGTCACCGGGCTGGACACCGTCTGCCCTTCCTCGACGTTGTCGATGCTCACCATCGCCCGCACGTCGACGTCCGGCGCACCGATGACGGGGAGGTCGACGCCGAAGATGGTGCTGACAGGGTCGTCGTTGTAGAACAAGGT
>JACCVA010000151.1 GCA_013698435.1 Nocardioidaceae bacterium
TAGGTCTTGAGCATGCCGTTGAAGGGACGAGGCTCGGTCCAGGCGCCACGGGTGCCGCAGTTGGGGCAGGCGACGTCGGCGAGGGCGACGTCGTCGGCGTTGTCGATGCCCTTCTTGGCAGCGACCGCCTCCTGGAGGTGGTCGGCGCGGAAGCGCTTGTGACAGCTCTGGCACTCGGTGAGCGGGTCGGTGAAGGTGTCCAGGTGGCCGGACGCCTCCCACGTCTTAGTCGGCAGGATGACCGAGGAGTCGAGGCCGACGACGTCGTCGCGGCTGGTCACCATCGTGCGCCACCACTGCCGCTTGATGTTCTCCTTGAGCTCGACGCCGAGGGGACCGTAGTCCCAAGCGGAGCGGGTGCCTCCGTAGATCTCACCGCAGGGAAACACGAACCCGCGGCGTTTGCAGAGGCTGACGACGCTGTCGATGGCAGAGCTGGCCATGGGATCTCCATCCGGCTGGCGGTCGGTGGTCAGCTCCCCGATGTGGGGAACGCCGCCAGGTTACCGTGTGCCGGTCGTCGTGCCGGCGCCGGTGGAGCGGCGCGCACACAGCTCAGCTGGACCGGGGGATCACCTCATTGGCGGGCTCGTCCGCCGCCGCTCCGTCGCCGGCCATCACCTCATAGGCCGACGGCTCGTCGACGGCGTACGACAGCAGCGGCACGACCGTCATCTTGATGTCGTACGCCGACAACGCCCGCCGGTACGACCCGATGTTCTGCCATCGCGTCTCGAGCACCCACAGGGTCGGGTCGTCGACCGCCCGGCCTACCGAGCCGCCGACGAAGCCGGACTTGGCCCCGAGCTGCTCGAGGCAGAGCGAGAGCTCGCTGCGCGCCTGCTCGACGAGGTCGTCGGCGTACCGGAACCGGGAGATCATCAACACGCCGCCATCCTGCCACCGCCGTCACATGACCTGCCGGGCTCGGCCGACGCGGCCGTTAGGGTGAGGCTGTGGCCTCCTCCAACCCGCGTCGCTCCGGCAACCCCGCCACCCGGGCGACGGCAGCCCACAGCTCCGCCGCGTCGACGAGCGCGGGCCGGTCCACGCTGCATGACCGCAGCCGCGTCATGCTGGCGCGGCTGGCGAGCCTGCCCACGTTGGTCATCCCGGCGGCGATGCTCGGGCTGATGCTGCTGGGCCTGTCCGCGCCCCTCCCGATCGCGCTCGCCGCACTCGCGCTGGTGACGGTGTTCGTCGGGTGGCTGGCGCTGCTGTCGTGGCCGGTACTCGACCTCAAGGGGAAGTTCGTGCGCGGCCTGATGATCGGCCTGGTCATCGGCAGCGGCGTCGCCCGAGTCAACGGCTGGCTCTAATCCCCCGACGCCTCGACGTCTGGGGAAGACCCGCACCCTTATGGCCCGCCGGATCTACCCCGAACCTCGTGCGGGCGGCGCCCGGTGCGCGCGCGCCCTTCCCGCGAGCTCGGCCACCAGGTCGGCGGCCTCGGCCACGTCGCGGTGCCGGGCCTGCCAGCTGCCGATGCCCTTGGGCATGTCGAGGGACGCCGACGCCAGGCCCAGCCGCCGCTGCACGAGGCCTTGGCGCACCGAGACGCTCTGCGCCCGGGCGTACGGCACGTAGACGCGCGAACGGCGCCACCGCCCGCGTAAGGAGACGGCTCCGTGCTCGTGCAGGACGACGCCGAGGTAGCGCCAGCCGACGGGGTCGAGCGACCGCGCCCGCCGCCCGGCCCGGCGTACGCCGCCGGCATCGAGGTCGACTCCGGTCACGGACCGCACGAGGGCCAGCGCCGCCGGTCGGTCGGCCACCGGCATCAGCCGCGCTGCCTGGGTGGAGTCTGCGGCCCCGGCGACGTCGACCTCCACCCGGGCCCAACCGAGCCGGCGCCACAAGAACGGCTCCTCGAGCCGGACGCCCTGGATGCGGTCGGTGTCGATGGTGCGGTTGACGGTCGACGTCAGCCCGGCGCTGACCCGGATGCCGGTCGGCGTCCGGTAGAGGCGGAAGTCGGCGTCACGCAGGATCGACGCCAGCACCTTGCGCAGCTGGACCAAGATCGCGATCGTCACGGGCACGATGCCCGACAGCCCCGCCAGCAGGGCTTGCCCGCTGCCCACGATGCCGATGACCACGACGGCAACGATCCAGACGACGAAGAACGCCAGCACGCTCACGCTCTCGAGCAAGGTCGCCTGCACGAGCCGTGTCGTCGAGACTTGCGCGACCAACTCGTCCTCGCGGTGTTCGCCGACCAGCGCGCCCACCTCGGGCGCGTTCGGGGTATGGCGGATGATCTCCTCACGTACCGACCAGGCGTCCTTGACGGACAGGTACGCCAGCGAAACCGAGGCGTCGTCTCCTGCGGCCATGTCGAGCTGCAGCACGGCGAGGCCGAGGACCCTTGCGAACAGCGGCTGGTTGACGTCGACCGACTGTACGCGGTTGAGGCGGATCTGGCTGCGCTGCCTGACGAACAGCCCGCGATGGAACCGGAGCCTCCCCGGCCCCTGTCCGTCGTCCACGATGGCGAAACCCGTTGCCCGCCAGGACAGCCAGGCACCGGTGACCAGGACGGCGGCGATCACGAACAGCACCACCGCCGCTTTGAACAGCACGGAGAGCTCCGCGTCGCCGCGCAGCGCGTCCCAGAAGAACTTCAGCCGCTCGAGGTCGTCTCTGAAGAACCCGAACCCGATGGCGGTCGCGGCCCCGAGCATTCGCCAGGACCGCAGGAACGGCGTCAGCGGATGCAGCCGATGCATCTCGCTGGGGCTGAGCTCTGTCTCGGCGTACGCCGGCGCACTCTCGGTCATAGTCCCGCCGCGGCGGCCTCGCCCTTGGCCGCGAGCCGGTCACGCAGCCGCTGGGCGACGTCGGTGGGCAGACCCGGGATCCGCGCGTCCGTCGCCGCCGACGCTGTCACCAGCATCACAGTGGCGATCCCGAGCCGGCGCGAGACCGGGTTGGCGGATACCTCGATGACTTGCATCCGGCCGTACGGCACCACTGACAGCCGTCGCTGCAGACGCCCGCGGCTGACGAGCAGGTCCTGCTCCCGCTCGGCGTACCGCCAGGCGGCGACGACGCGTGGAACCACCACCCACCACAGCAGCGCGGCGACGGCCAGGACCACAAGACCGAGCACTACCAGCGGCCATCCGGCGCCATTGCCGGACAGCCTCGCGACGACGCCGCCGACCACGAGACCGAGACCGAGCAGTGCGAGGACCGCGACGGGCAGGCGGCGCTCGGTCACGAGCGCCGGCGACACCGACTGCCAGTCGAGCTCCGGGTCCGCGAAGAGTCGGTCCCCCGCCGCGTCACTCACGTCGCCACAGTAGCCCGGCGAGTAGTTTCCACGGTCGGTATCGTCGCCGGGTGACAGAGCCAATCCCGCTGGCCTCGGGACGTGACGCCGACGTCTTCGTGATCGATGCGCATCAGGTTCTTCGTCGCTACCGTGACGGCGGCGACGTCACGCCCGAGGCGACGATCATGGTCTACGTGACCGAGTTCGGGTTTCCCACTCCCACGGTCTACGAGGCGTCGGGCACTGATCTCGTGATGGAGCGGCTCGACGGGCCGACCATGAGCCAGGCCCTAGCGGCCGGCGACCTCGACGTCCACGCGGGCGGTGCCCTCCTCGCCGATCTGCACAGTCGACTCCACGCGCTTCCGCCGCGGTTGAGTGCCGATCCCGCCCACCGGATCCTGCATCTCGACTTGCATCCTGACAAC
>JACCVA010000175.1 GCA_013698435.1 Nocardioidaceae bacterium
TACCCGATGCACCGCGGCATGGCCCAGATGTACGTCGAGGACGAGCGCTTCGCTGGCTACTACGAAGCGGTCGCGCCCGGCGGGGCCACGTTCATGCGACGTGCCATCGAGGCCAACGCCGAACGGCACTGCGCCTGACCGAGCGATCCGACCTTCCTGCAGCGAAATCGCTCGACAGGTGCCCGAGCAATCGACTACCGTGACCGAGCCATGTGGAACTGACATCTGCCGTGCTCGCGTTCGTGGCTCCGCCCCGCGGGCATCTCTTCGACCGGGTCGTTTGACCCCGTCAGGGCTGCTGATGTCATCACTTCTGCCACTGCATGCCGTCGACATGTCGCACGCGTACGGCGACAAGATGGTGCTGTCCGGTGTCGACCTGCTCGCCAACCCAGGCGAACCCGTCGGCGTCGTTGGCGAGAACGGCGTGGGCAAGTCGACGCTGCTGCGCCTGGTCGCCGGGATCGAGGAAGCCGACTCAGGGCTGGTGCGGCGTCCCAGCGACCTCGGCTACCTTGCACAGGAGATGGTGGCACCTCCTGCGGCCACCGTTGCCGCGGTGCTTGCGGAGGCGCTCGCTCCGCTGCACGACGCCGTACGCCGGCTCGAGCAGCTTGCCCACGAGCTCGACGAGCCGGGTGCAGCCGACGCCTACGCCGCCACATTGCTCTGGGCGCAGACACACGACGCCTGGGACGCCGACCGCCGGGCTCTGCTCGCCTCCCAACAGCTGGGCGTCTCGCACATCGACGCCAGCCGCACGGTCGGCGAGCTCTCCGGCGGGGAGCGCACCCGGCTGGCGTTGGCTGCTGTCATCACCCGGCGGCCCGAGTGCGTGGTGCTCGACGAGCCAACCAACCACCTGGACGACGACGCCATCGCGTTCCTCGAGAACTTCCTGCGTGAGCTGCCCGGTGTCGTCATCGTCGCAAGCCACGACCGGGTCTTCCTCGACCGGGTGTGTGCCGTGATCGTCGACCTCGACGAAGGTCACTTCGGGGTGGACGGTCAGGGCGGCAACCGCTACACCGGCGGGTTCACGACCTACCTCGAGCACAAGGCGGCGGCTCGGCGACGGTGGGAAGCTGCCTTCGCAGAGCAACAGGACGACCTGGCTGCCCTGCGCGTCGCGGCCAGGACGACCGCTCGCCAGGTCGCCCACAACCGCCCTCCCAGAGATGGTGACAAGTACATCTACAACTTCAAGGGAGGCAACGTCCAGGCGACGATCCGACGTCGCGTGCGCGATGCCGAGCAACGGATAGCGGTGATGGAGCGCCGACCGATCCCCAAGCCACCTGAGAAGCTGTCGTTGAGTCACCCATTGACGACCGAGGACCGGACCGGTGGCGGGCTCGTTGTCTCGCTGCGTGATGTGTCGGTGCCGGAGCGCCTGCGCCTCAACCGGCTGGACATCTCCGCCGGTCAGCACCTTCTCGTCACCGGGCCGAACGGGTCAGGCAAGTCCACCCTTCTTCAGGTGGTGTCAGGCAGGGTGCAGCCCGCGTCGGGGCTCGTGCGTGTCTCCGCCCGACGCATCGGCCTGCTCCCCCAGGAGGTCAACTTCGTCGGGCCGGACCGGACGCCGACACAGGTGTACGACGACGCGCTGCCTGCGGGCGCGATACCGCTGAGTCACCTCGGCCTGTTGCCACCGCGCGAGCTGTCGCGACCGGTCGGCGTGCTGAGCATCGGCCAGCAGCGACGACTTGCGCTCGCGATCCTTGTCGCCGGTCGACCCGACCTGCTGCTGCTCGACGAGCCCACCAACCACATCTCGCTCACCTTGGCCAGCGAGCTCGAAGAAGCCCTCGGCCGGTCACCCGGCACGGTCATGGTGGCGAGCCACGACCGCTGGCTGCGGCGACGTTGGGGCGGCCAGGTATTGCACCTCGCGGTTCATTGACCCGTCTCCGTCAGCCCTTGCGGGAGCGTACCTGCTCGGCGGCCTTCGGAAGCACGGCGTGCAGGTCGCCCACCACGCCGAAGTCGACGAGCTCGAAGATCGGCGCCTCGTCGTCCTTGTTGACGGCGACAATCGTCTTGGACGTCTGCATGCCGGCGCGGTGCGGAATGGCGCCCGAGATGCCGGTGGCGACGTACAGCTGCGGCGACACTGTCTTGCCGGTCTGACCGATCTGATAGGCGTGCGGATACCAGCCTGAGTCGACGGCCGCACGTGATGCGCCGACGGCCGCGCCGAGCGAGTCCGCGAAGTCCTCGACCGGCTCGAACTTGCCGCCCGTCCCCCGACCCCCGGAGACCACGATGGCCGCCTCGGTGAGCTCCGGGCGACCGGTGGCTTCACGCGGCCGGTGGTCGACGATCTTCGCCGTCTTGGCGGCGTCGCTGATCGTAGGGCTGAAGCGCTCCTCGGCTGCCGCCCCGTCAACCGCCTCGGGCGTCACGGAGTTGGGCTTGACCGTGATGATCGGAGTTCCCTGGGTGACGGTGGCGGTGACGGTGTAGTTGCCGGCGAAGACCGACTGAGTGGTGACCGGTCCGCTGTCGCCGGCCACGATGTCGACGGCGTCGGTGATCAGCCCTGAGCTCATCTTGATCGCCAGCCGCCCGGCGATCTCCTTGCCCTCGGCGTGTGAGGGGATCAGCACCGCGGCGGGCTGCGCCTGCTCGACGAGCTGCGCCACCGCCTCGGCCTTGGGCACGACGAGATAGTCCGACAGCTCGGCGTCGTCAAGGACGTATACCTTCTCGGCGCCGTACTGCTTGAGTGCATCGCGCGCCGACTCGATGCCTGCGCCGAAGAACACCGCCGCCGGCGTGCCGAGCCGGCGCGCGAGCGTCAGCAGCTCGGAGGTGGTCTTGCGGACCGTGCCTTCGGTATGGTCGACGAGGACGAGGATCTCGCTCATGGTCGTGGTGTCCCTTTCTCCGGACCGAACCTCAGACGAACTTCTGTGTGGCCAGGAACTCGACGAGCTTCTCGGCCCCAGTGCCGTCCTCGTCGGTGACGATCGTGCCCGCGGTGCGCGGTGGACGCTGCTGTGACTCCTGCACCGTCGTCCACGCGGCGCCGGCGCCGACATCGCCCGCGTCGATTCCGAGGTCGCTCAGCGACAACACCTCCACCGGCTTCTTCTTCGCCGCCATGATGCCCTTGAACGACGGGTAGCGCGGTTCGTTCGCCTGGTCGGTGACGCTGAGCAGCAGCGGCCTGGTGGCCTCGATGGTCTGGGTGGCGGTGTCACCATCGCGGCGCGCCCGCACGGTGGCGCCGTCCACGGTCACCTCCGAACCGAACGTCACCTGCGGCAGCCCGAGCCGCTCGGCCACCATGGCCGGTACGACGCTCATCGAGCCGTCCGTCGATGCCATCCCACAGATGACGAGGTCTGCCTGCTGCCGCTCGATCGCCTTGGCGAGGATGAACGACGTCCCGACCGCGTCCGAACCAGCGATAGCGTCGTCAAGCACATGCACGCCGGCGTCCGCACCCATCTGGAGTGACTTGAGGATGGCCGCGCGAGCCACCTCCGGACCGATCGTCACCACGACGATCTCGCCGTCGTCATCCGACTCGCGAATCTTCAGCGCCTCCTCGACGGCGTACTCGTCGAGCTCGGACAGCACACCGTCGACGCCGGTGCGGTCGACCGTGTGGTCGGGGTTGAACCTCCGGTCCGCGGTGGCGTCCGGGACGTA
>JACCVA010000019.1 GCA_013698435.1 Nocardioidaceae bacterium
TGTCGAAGCTTCCCGGCCGTGCCGTGAGTGCCAAGATCGTGTTCCGCGACAACCGTCCCACGATCCGTCCCAGCCGGACCGGCGTGACCGTCAGCCCGCAGGCGTGGGTCGCCGGCGTGCAACGCGCATTCGTGAAGACGGGAGACCGGCGGACCGCCAGGGTGAAGCCGACCGTCGACAAGCCCAAGTTCTCGACCGGGCAGGTGGAGAGGTTGGGCATCCGGAGCCTGATCGCTGCCAAGACCGTCAACTACACGGAGGGGGACACCGTAGGAGACCCGACCATCGTCGCCCGTCAGCTGAACGGCGTCTTGCTGCTGCCCGGTGACACGTTGAGGTTCGGTCGGCGGGTCGACTGGAGAGGCCAGCCCCGCGCTGCCTCGCTGCTGGCCTCGGCGACGTACGACGTGGCCTTCCGTAGCGGGATGACGGTGGTGAAGCGGACGTCGAGCCCCTTCTACTCGCCGCAGTTCACAGCCGGCCTCGACGCCGTCGTGAGCCAGCGCAGTGAGACGCTGGTACTGCGCAACGACGGGCCTTACGGCGCCTACCTTCGCGCGTACGTCGACTTGCTGCGCAACCGCACCGGCACCTTGCACGTCGAGCTGTGGAGCACACCGTATGTCACCGTCACGCTGTCGTCGTCCGACAGGTACAACGTCATCAACCCCCTGGCGCTCGTGGACGAGTCGGCAGGCTGCACTCCTCGCGCCGGGTCGCCCGGGTTCGAGATCGACGTCACACGGACGCTGAAGCGTGCCTCCGGGCCGGGCCGCACCGAGCGCACGCACACCCGCTACTCGCCGCTCGCCGCCATCGTCTGCGGCTGACGAGCCGTAATCAAACCCGCCCTCAGGACCGGGGCTGAGGGCGCGGCGGCACCGGCTTGCCTGCCACGATGTCCGAGCGGCAGATGTCGACCCGAGAACCGTCGTCGCGCTGCACGCAGATGGCGTCGTCGTCCCACGAAACCAACGTGCCGAGGACGTCGGTCATGGCCGGGCCGCCGCTCGGCCCCACTTCGCCGCGGATCACCCGGCGTACGACGACGCGCTCACCGACGTGGTCACGGCGTAGGAGCACAGGCTCTCCCGTCAGGTGGACCTGGTTTCGGTATGGGTGCCCGACCATAGATACTAGATCCTTCATGGTGGCCGGGTCGGTTTCGGCGTGGCAGCAGCACCCCTGATCGAGGAGGACCGAAGGTGACGTACGTCATCGCGCAGCCGTGCGTGGATCTCAAGGACCGCGCGTGTGTCGACGAATGCCCCGTGGACTGCATCTATGAAGGCAAGCGCATGCTCTACATCCACCCCGACGAGTGCGTCGACTGCGGTGCCTGCGAGCCGGTCTGCCCGGTGGAGGCGATCTTCTACGAAGACGACACTCCCGAGCAGTGGAAGGACTACTACGCCGCGAACGTCGACTTCTTCGACGACCTGGGGTCGCCGGGCGGTGCCGCCAAGCTCGGTGTCATCGACAAGGACCACCCCCTCATCGCCGCGCTGCCCCCACAGGAGCAAGAGGGCTAGCAGAAGTGACCCTCCCAGCGATGCCTGCGCCGCCTGCCCCGAGCGGGGCGGCGGCGCAGTCCGTTGCTGCCGGTCGCGCGCCGAGGCTTCCCGACTTCCCGTGGGACCGGCTGCTGTCCTTCAAGGAACAGGCGGCGCGTCACCGTGACGGCCTCGTCGACCTCTCGATAGGGACCCCGGTCGACCCGACGCCGGCTCGCGTGCAGGAGGCACTTCGGGCGGCGTCCGACGCACCCGGCTATCCGACGGTCTGGGGTACTCCGGCGCTGCGGGCGGCCATCATCGGGTACCTCAGGCGGCGCTGCGGCTCGGTCGACCTGACCGAGGACTGCATCCTTCCGACCATCGGCTCGAAGGAGCTGGTGGCGTCGCTGCCGGCCCAGCTCGGTGTGCGCGCCGGCCAGACGGTCCTGGTCCCGGCGGTCGCGTACCCGACGTACGCCGTCGGTGCTCTCCTCGCCGGTGCGGCATACGTCGCCAGCGACGCCACCTCGTCCGTGGGTCCGGCGGACGTCCCGCTCGTCTGGATCAACTCACCGGCCAACCCCACCGGCCGGGTACTTCCCGTCGAGCACCTCAGGAAGGTGGTGGACTGGGCGCGCGAACGCGGTGCCGTGGTCGCGTCCGACGAGTGCTACTTCGAGTGTGGGTGGGACGCCACACCGGTATCGGTGCTCGATCCCGAGATCAACGGCGGCTCGCTCGACTCGATCCTGGCGGTGCACTCACTGTCGAAGCGTTCCAACCTCGCCGGTTACCGTGCCGCGTTCGTGGCAGGTGACCCCGTACTCGTGTCAGCGCTGCATGAGGTACGCCGACACAGCGGGCTGATGGTGCCGGCGCCCGTGCAGGCAGCGATGACCACAGCACTCGAGGATGACGACCACATCGAGGTGCAGCGGCAGCGCTACCAGGAGCGCAGGCGACTGCTGCGCGAGGCGCTCACGCACGTCGGCTTCCGCATCGACCACTCGGAGGCGTCGCTCTATCTGTGGGTGACGCGCGGGGAGCCCTGCACGGACACGGTCGGCTGGCTCGCCGAGCGGGGCATCCTCGTCGCGCCCGGCGACTTCTACGGTCCCGCCGGTGCGCACCACGTGCGGGTCGCACTCACCGCGACCGACGAGCGGGTCCATTCCGCGGTCGCCCGTCTGCACTGACCGACAGGTCGAGATCAGAAGACGTCGACGTGTACGTGGTCACGATGCTCGAGGATCTGTCGGGTCTCGCCGGACGTGTCGGCGCTGAGCCCCGGAGGGTCGAAGTCGTGCCAGCCCTCGTGCGACCGGGAGCCGGCCGACCAGATCCGGTCGTCGAAGATGACGTGCGCGATGTCGAGCCGCTCCGCGTTCGCGACCAGGAAGTGCGCCAGCACCCACCCGCGTCGGGTGTTCTGTTCGCTGGTCGGGCGGAAGAAGGCGTCGATCGCCCGGCCTTCGTAGTGGGCGGACCCGGGCATGTGGCCGGAACTGACCCCCTCGGGATCGAAGCCACCGAGCGGCAGGTCGCCGAACGACGCCGTGACTTCCGCGCGCACCTTTTCGGCGCGCCCGGTGAGCCCATCGGCACCGATCTCCTGGTCTACGACGTCAGGGGTCGTCGTCTGGCAGCTGAAGGCAGCGTCGCTGTAGCCCGACATGGCGCTCGCGATCGTGCGGCCGTCCTGCTCGTGGTCGGCGTACGCGTCGGGGAAAGCCGACCGCTGGACCTCCTGTGCCGCCTCGGTGATGGGCATCTCCCGGTATCCGTCGACCTTGACGAGGGCGTCGTAGAACGCGTTGGTGGCGAAGTACGGGTCCATGATCTGTCGCGACTTGCCCCACCCCTGGCTGGGGCGCTGCTGGAAGAGTCCGAGGGAGTCGCGGTCGCCGCCAGCCAGGTTGACGAGCTTCGACTCCTGGTACGCCGTCGCGATGGCGATGGAGATCGCCCGCGCAGGAAGCGCACGCCGCTCGGCCACGGCGGCGATGATCGAGGCGTTCTCGGCCTGCTCTGTGGACAACGCGACCGTGTAGTCGTCGACGGTGGCAGTGCACTGCTCGGGGTCGGGCAGCGGACCGGCGCCGGTCCTGACGGCATACCACGCTGCACCGCCGGCCAAGGCCACCACCACCAGCACCGCGATGACCAGGAGCCACCGCTTAGTCATGTGCGTGCAGCGCGGTGTTGAGCTCGATCCCTGGGCCGCTGCGCGGCGTAGCCTCGACCCGGCCGGTGACGCTGTTGAGCCAGAACTGCACACCTGACTGGCCGGACAGCTCCAGCGCCTTGACGACAGCGCCGTCGGGCAGGGTGACCTTCGTGCCGGCAGTGACGTAACAACCGGCCGCCACCACGCAGTCGTCACCGAGGGAGATGCCGATCCCGGCGTTCGCGCCCAGCAGGCAGCGCTCGCCGATCGAGATGACCTCCGTGCCGCCACCCGACAATGTGCCCATGATCGAGCTGCCGCCGCCGATGTCTGACCCGTCGCCGACGACGACCCCGGCCGTGATGCGTCCCTCGACCATCGACGCGCCCAGGGTTCCGGCGTTGTAGTTGACGAAACCCTCGTGCATCACGGTGGTGCCAGGAGCGAGGTAGGCGCCGAGCCGTACGCGGTTGGCATCGGCGATGCGGACGCCGCTCGGGATGACGTAGTCCGTCAGCCGGGGGAACTTGTCGACGCCGTAGACGCCGATCTCGACCTGCTGCTCTCGGGCGCGGAGCCGGACCGACTCGAAACCCGCGACCGCACAGGGGCCGAGGGTGGTCCAGATGACGTTGGTGAGCAGACCGAAGACGCCGTCGAGGTTCTGCCCGTGCGGCCGGACCAGGCGGGTGCTGAGGAGGTGCAGCCGCAGCCACACGTCGACAGTGTCGGCCGGCGGGTCTGCGAGGTCGTCGATGACCGCGTGCACGACGCGCCGCTCGACCTCACGGATGTGGTCGCGGCCCTCCAGGGCACAAAGCTCGGGTGGCGCGTGGTAGTCCGCGGGTGCGCTGCCGAGGGCGGGCTGAGGGAACCAGACGTCGAGCACCGCACCGGACGGGTCAACGGTGGCCAGGCCGAAGCCCCAGGCGGAAGTGGCGGTCACGGGTCAAAACTACCGACCGCGGGGCAGCGGTCCATCGACCGGCATCGGCAGTCGCCGACGCAAGGGGGCCACCACCCGGCCGAGGTGAGCCGAGCCCCTTCGAGACAATGGTGTCTATGGCGACTCTCGACCTCAGCTCGGACATCGTCGACCTCACCACTGCCCTGGTCGACATCGAATCTGTCAGCGGAGCGGAGGAGTCCATCACCGACGCGATCGAGAAGGCGCTCAGCCCGGTGCCATGGCTAGAGCTGTGGCGCCACCAGCACTCGCTGGTGGCACGGACCTCACTGGGGCGAGCCGAACGCGTCGTCATCGCGGGGCACGTCGACACGGTCCCGCTCAACCACAACCTGCCGGCGCGCAACGACGGCCAGCTGCTGCACGGCCTCGGCTCGTGCGACATGAAGGGCGGTGTTGCCGTCGGTCTGAGGCTCGCCTCGTCGCTCGCCGAACCGAACCGAGACGTCACGTACGTCTTCTACGAAGCCGAGGAGGTCGAGGCCGACCGCAACGGACTCACGCTGATCTCGGCGGTCCGTCCGGAGGTGCTGGAGGCCGACCTCGCGATCCTGATGGAGCCGTCGAACGCCCAGGTCGAGGCCGGCTGCCAGGGGACAATGCGTGTCGACGTGACGACGACCGGAGTACGGGCCCACAGTGCTCGCTCGTGGAACGGTGTCAACGCCATCCATGCTGCGGCCGAGATCTTGGAGCGGCTGGCGCGTTACGAGCCGCGCCGTCCGGTGATCGACGGGCTGACCTACCACGAGGGCCTGAACGCGGTGTCTATCGGCGGCGGTGTCGCCGGCAACGTCGTACCCGACTCGTGCACGGTGGGCATCAACCACCGGTTCGCGCCGGACCGCAGCGAGGCCGAGGCCGAGGCCCACCTTCGGGAGGTCTTCGACGGCTTCTCGGTCACCGTGGCGGACTCGGCG
>JACCVA010000183.1 GCA_013698435.1 Nocardioidaceae bacterium
TTCTACTACGACACGACCGGCACGGGAAACACGCTTCTCATGCGCAACCCCCATGTGTTGCAGCTGATCATGGACTCCCTGCGCTACTGGGTGACCGAGATGCACGTCGACGGGTTCCGGTTCGACCTGGCGGCGAGTCTGGCACGACAGTTCCACGAGGTCGACCGGCTGAGCGCGTTCTTCGACCTCGTGCACCAGGACCCGGTGGTCTCGCAGGCCAAGCTGATCGCAGAGCCGTGGGACGTGGGGCCGGGCGGCTACCAGGTGGGCAACTTCCCACCGAGCTGGACGGAGTGGAACGGCAAGTACCGCGACACGGTCCGCGACTACTGGCGGGCCGAGCCAGGGTCGCTGGCCGAGTTCGCAGCCCGGCTCTCCGGGTCGAGCGACCTCTACGAGAGCGACGGCCGAGCGCCGTACGCATCGATCAACTTCGTGACGGCGCATGACGGCTTCACCCTGCGCGACCTCGTGTCCTACAACGAGAAGCACAACGAGGCCAACGGCGAGCGCAACCAGGACGGCGAGAGCCACAACCGCTCCTGGAACTGCGGGGTCGAGGGGGCCACGGACGACCCCGACGTACTGAAGGTTCGTTGTCGCCAGCAGCGCAACTTCCTCACCACGATGCTGCTCAGCCAGGGTGTACCGATGCTGTTGCACGGCGACGAGCTCGGGCGGACCCAGCAGGGCAACAACAACGTGTACTGCCAGGACAACGAGCTCGCATGGGTCAACTGGGAAGAGGCCGATGAAGACTTGCTCGCGTTCGCCCGCTCTGTGCTGCAGCTGCGGGCCGCGCACCCGGTCTTCCGCAGGCGCCGCTTCTTCACCGGCGAGGCGGCCGGCAACGGTGTTCCCGACATCGCTTGGCTGCGTCAGGACGCGAGGCAGCTGGATGCACACGACTGGCAGCACAGCTCGCTGCGGCCGCTGGCTGTCTTCCTGAACGGGGAGGCGATCACTGAGCTCGGTCTACGGGGAGAGGTGATCTCTGACGACTCGTTCCTGTTGCTGTTGAACCCGACTGCCGAGGACGCCGAGATGACCCTTCCGGACGCTCCCTTCGGCGAGAGCTGGCAGCTGATCCTTGACACAGCCGGCGAGGAGGCAGCGCACGCGGATCCGTCGCAGCCGGCCGGTTCTCTGGTCACTGTGATCTCCCGGTCCGTCGTCGTGATGCGCCGTGGGTGATCGACAGCTGGCGTCGACGTACCGGCTGCAGCTGCATGCCGGCTTCACCTTCGCCGATGCACAACGCATCGTGCCGTACCTGGCTGACCTCGGCGTCTCCCACCTCTACCTCTCCCCGATCCTGCAGGCGGCGCCTGGCTCGATGCATGGGTACGACGTCGTCGACCACACCCGGGTGTCGGAAGACCTCGGAGGCGAGCCGGCCCTGCTGTCGCTCGCGGAGACCGCACATGCGCACGGTCTCGGCGTCGTGTGCGACGTGGTGCCGAACCACATGTGCATCCCGGAGCCGGAGCACCTCAACCGGCAGCTGTGGGACGTCTTGCGCCACGGCCGCCAAGCACCGTCGGCGTCCTGGTTCGACATCGACTGGGACCTGCTGGACGGTCGCCTCGGGATGCCGGTGCTGGGGGCCGGGCTCGATCAGGTGATCGACGCCGGCGAGCTGGTCCTCGACACGCTGGAGACGGCTGGCGGCAGCGAGACCGTGCTGCGCTACCACGACCACGTCTTCCCGGTCGCCGACGGGACAGCCGGGGGCAGCGTCGCCGAGGTCTCCGCGCGCCAGCACTACCTGCTGGGGAGCTGGCGCGACAAGCGCTCGCTTCTCAGCCATCGCAGGTTCTTCGACGTGGACACCCTGATCGCGGTGCGTGTCGAGGACCCCACGGTCTTCGACGCCAGCCATGCCGTGCTCGTCGATCTGCATCGGCGCGAAGTGCTGGACGGGTTCCGGATTGACCACCCCGACGGGCTCGCCGACCCGGAGGGCTACCTCGCCCGCCTCGCCGCGGTGACCGACGGAGCCTGGGTGGTCGTCGAGAAGATCCTCGAGGGCGCCGAACGGCTCCCCCAGCGATGGGCCGCCGCCGGCACCACCGGATACGACGCGCTCAACGTCATCCAGACCGCTCTTGCCCCCCGGACCGGCTCACAGCTTGAAGCGCTGTGGCAAGCCGCGGGCGCGGAAGTGGATGCAGCCGCTGCCCCCCTCGCAGCGGTCGAGCTGGCCGCCAAGCGCCAGGTGACCGCCGAGCTGCTCGCTCCGGAGTTCGAACGGCTGCTGCGGCTGGTCCACCAGGCGGCACGCGACGGTGGGATCGGCAGTGCGAGCGACGACGGCGTACGGCCCGCGCTGGCGGAGCTGTTGGCCGGGGTCGAGGTGTATCGCGCCTACCTCCGGCCCGGATATCCCGTCGACCCGAGCGCAATGGCGCGACTGAGCCGCCTCGTCGACGAGGCGCAGGCCGCGCGGCCGGACCTGGCCGAGCCTCTCGATCTCCTGCACCGCCTGCTCAGCGAAGTCGACTCGACGAGCGAGGCGGGCCGCGAGCTCGTCATCCGGTTCCAGCAGGTCTGCGGACCGGTGATGGCCAAGGGCGTCGAGGACACCACGTTCTACCGCTACAACCGGCTGGTCGCGCTCAACGAGGTCGGCGGCGACCCAGCCGCGCTGGACTCCCCCGGCCCGGAGCGGCTGCACGAATGGGCGGCGTACCAGCAGGAACACGCGCCGTTAGGGATGACGACGCTCTCCACGCACGACACCAAGCGCAGCGAGGACGTCCGCGCCAGACTGCTCGCGGTCGCCGGTGACGTCGAGGCGTGGACGGCGCTCTGGGAGGCGGTGCACAAGCACGCAGCACCACACCGCGTCGACGGTCCGACGGCGTACCTGCTCTTCCAGACATTGCTCGGCGCCTGGCCGATCGACGCCGACCGGCTCCAGCCGTACGCCGAGAAGGCCGTCCGCGAGGCCAAGCAGCACACCACCTGGCAGGACCCGAAGCCTGACTACGAGCATCGCGTGCACGCTTTCGTCGCCGCGTGCCTCGACGACGGGCACCTGGCCACCCGGCTCACCGCAACCGTGGAGCAGCGCGAAGCCGCCGTCCGCGCCCAGACGCTGGCGGCCAAGCTCCTCCAGCTGACGGTGCCGGGGGTGCCGGACATCTACCAGGGCTGCGAGTCGGTGGCGCTGTCCCTGGTCGATCCCGACAACCGGCGCCCTGTCGACTACGACGCCCTGCGGGCGCGACTGCACCGGCTGGACCAGCGCGGCCCCGGGGCATGGTCCAGCAGAGCCATCGACCTCGACGACGCCAAGCTGTGGGTGACGCGGCAGGCGCTGCGGCTACGACGACATCAGCCTGAGGTCTTCGGCCCCGAGTCGACGTACACAGTGCTCCCCTCGTCCGACGAGGTGGTCGCGTTCGTCCGAAGCCACGACGACCGGCAGGTCGTGACGGCGGTCCGCGTGCATGACGGTGAAGCGAAGCTCGCGCTTCCCGACGCCACCTGGCGCGACGTCCTGACTGACGCCGTGCACACCCAGGGCGCCGATGTCTTCGCCACGCTGCCGGTCGCGCTGCTGCTGCGGGAGGACCGATGAAGTTCAGCATCTGGGCGCCGAACGCGAAGCGCTCGGTCCAGCTGCTGATCGAGGGTGAGCGGCTCTGCCTGGCACCGACCTCCGACGGCTACTGGGAGCTCGAACGCGACACCCCGGCCGGCACCCGTTATGCCGTCAGCCTCGACGGCGGCGAGCCACGGGCCGACCCTCGGGCGCTTCGGCTGCCGGAAGGCCCCGAAGGACCTTCCGAGGTCGTCGACCTCAGCTCGTTCGGCTGGACCGACGAAGGCTGGCGCGGCATCCCGCTGCCCGGCTCCGTCATCTACGAGCTGCACGTCGGCACGTTCACCCCCGAGGGGACGCTCGACGCGGCGACCGGCCGGCTCGACCACCTCGTCGGGCTGGGTGTCGACCTCGTGGAGCTGATGCCGGTCGCGACGTTTCCTGGCCGCTACGGGTGGGGCTACGACGGCGTCGGGCTCTACGCCGTGCACGAGCCATACGGCGGGCCCGAGGCGCTGGCGCGGTTCGTCGACGCCTGCCACAGCCGCGGGCTCGGCGTCTGCATGGACGTCGTCTACAACCACCTCGGACCGAGCGGCAACCACCTCAGCGAGTTCGGTCCCTATTTCACCGACCGTTACGGCACCCCGTGGGGCCAGGCGCTGAACCTCGACGATGCCGACAGCGACGAGGTCCGCCGCTTCATCCTCGACAACGCGCTGATGTGGCTGCGGGACTTTCACGTCGACGGCCTGCGGCTCGACGCCGTGCACGCGCTGTACGACGACCGTGCGGTCACGTTGCTGGAGGAGCTCTCGGGCGAGGTGAACGCGCTGTCGACCGGGCTCGGCCGACCGATGTGGCTGATCGCGGAGTCCGACCGCAACGACCCGCTGACCGTGACGCCGCGTGAGGCGGGTGGTCTCGGGCTGCACGCCCAGTGGGCTGACGACGTGCACCACGCGCTGCACGTCGTGCTCACCGGCGAGACCCAGGGCTACTACGAGGACTTCGCCGACCCTGGCGCGCTCGCCAAGGTGCTCGGAGGCGTGTTCCTGCACGACGGCACGTACTCGACGTTTCGCCGGCGTACGCACGGCCGTCCGGTCGACCGGGCCCGCACTCCCGGCTGGCGGTTCGTGGTGTCCCTGCAGACACACGACCAGGTCGGCAACCGGGCGACCGGTGACCGGCTGTCGGCGACGCTGTCTCCCGCAATGCTGGCCTCGGGCGCTGCCCTGCTGCTTACGGGCCCGGCGACGCCGATGCTCTTCATGGGCGAGGAGTGGGGCGCCTCGACGCCCTGGCAGTACTTCACCGACCACACCGACCGCGGCATCGCCCAGGCGGTCCGGCGCGGCCGCCGCGACGAGTTCGAGAGCCACGGCTGGGACCGCACCGATGTGCCCGACCCCCAGTCGGTGGCCACCGTCGACCGCTCGCGTCTGGACTGGTCCGAGGCCGACGAGCCGGACCACGCCCGGCTGCTCGACTGGTACACCAGCCTCGTGCGGTTGCGCCGCGACCGCCCGGAGTTGGGCGACCCGCGCCTCGACCTGGTCGATGTCGACCACGACACCGACGCCCGGACCGTCGTCGTGCACCGAGGCACGCAAGTGGTCGTCGTCAACCTGGGTGGGAAGCCCCAGACCATCGCCCTCGCTGTCGACGGGGCCGCCGACCTCGAAGTGGTGCTCGCCTGGGCGCCTGACGACACTCGCCTCGACGGCACCAGCCTGTACCTCCCGGCAGAGTCAGCAGCGATCGTGGGTCCAGCGGTCTAACTGAGCACAAACGATCAAGTGGTGCGGATCGCGTGTCTGCGAACGTGGGGGTGCCAGCAAGCCACCAGAAGGAGGCACCCATGACGGATCCCAACGCGTTGCCGCAGAGCGACCCGCGACGACACACGATGAAGATGCGCGCTCAGCTGACTGAGCTGGCGAACCATCTCCGTGAGGACGTGGGCAAGATCGACGATCCGCGCGCCAAGGCACTGTTCGAGACCAGCGCAGGGGTGCTGCTCGGGCTGGACAAGGCGTTCGCCGACTTCGAGGAAGGCACCGAGGAAGCCTGGCGCTGACAGCTGAACCGGCCTACGGGTCCAGTCCGGTCAGCTTCTGCAGGCTCTCACCCCGCAGGCCGACGCAGTCGTGTCGCCAGAACTCCTCGGCGTACACGAGGGTGCCGGTCATCCACGGCTCGTACGACGGTTGCCGGATGACCTGGAAGGCCGCCTCCGGGACGCGTAGCGACGGCCGGCGGAACCCCAGCGGTCCGCCCGGCTCGAAGCCGAAGCGGGGGTAGTACGACGGCGACCCCTCGAGGAAGACCACCGGTTCGGGGCGGCCGTGGACCTGCTCGAGCCCGTGCCGCACGAGCTCGCTGCCGATACCGCGTCCCTGGTGCGCCGGTAGCACCGCCAGCGGGCTGAGCACCAGCACCTCGACGAGCCGGCGCGGGGCGTCGAGCAGACTGCGGGTGAAGAGCACGTGCCCGACGGCGGTGCCGTCGAGCTCAGCCACGAAGGACAGGCCGTCGACCCAGGCGGCGGAGGCGCGCAGGCTGGCGACGAGCCGGCCCACCTCGGCCTTGCCGAACGCCTCGGTGACGAGGTGATCCACGGCGGCGGACTCCGCCGCGGCTTCGGGCCGGAACGTGAGCCCGGTAGGCGGCGATGCCGTCATCTGCGAAACGAGCGGTTCTGCTTCGTGATCGCTTTCCACTTCTTGAGCTGCTCCTTGCGCAGCCGGGCGTCGGTGCGCGACGCCATCCAGACCATCTCCCGACGAAGCCGCCGCCAGCTGTCGAGCCGGCGCTCCGCCAACGTGCCGTCCGCGACCGCCGACTGCACAGCACACCCCGGCTCCCCCTCGTGGCTGCAGTCGTTGAAGCGGCACCGCTCGACCAGCGCCTCGATGTCGGGGAACGTGGACGCCAGCCCCTCCGCCGCCTCCTGCAGTCCGACACCGCGCAGGCCCGGCGTGTCGATGACCGCACCGCCGCCCGGCAGCGGCACGAGCTCGCGGCGCACGGACGTGTGACGACCCTTGCCGTCGTCGCGGATCTGCTTCGTGGTCAGCACCTCCGCGCCCACCAAGGCGTTGGTGAGAGACGACTTGCCGTGACCGGACGCCCCTAGCAGGCCGATGGTCAGGTTGCCGGCGACCAGGGCGTGCACGTCGGCGAGCCCCTCACCTGTCACCGTGCTGCAGACCACCACGTCGACCCCCGGTGCTGCCACCCGCACGTCGGCGGCCAGCAGCTCCGCGTCCGTGGCGAGGTCGGCCTTGGTGAGGACGACGACGGGGCGCGCCCCGCTCTCCCACGCCAGCGTCACCAACCGCTCGATGCGCGACAGGTTGGGCTCAGGGTGCAGCGCCACCACGACCGCGAGCACGTCGACGTTGGCAACGAGCACCTGCCCCGTCGACGTACCGGACGACGCCGCACGGACGACCGCCGTACGCCGCTCGAGGATCGCCTCCACCGTGGACGGACCGTCCGGCCAGTGCCGCACCACACACCAGTCACCCGTGCACGGGGCAGCGCGCACGTCGGCTGCGACGGCGTCGAGGATCGACGCGCCATAGCTGGCCCGCACCGGTCCGGACTCGGTCACGACGGTGCACAGCGTCTTGTCCACGCGCACCACCCGGCCGACCTCACCGGTCTCGGCGTACGCCGACGCGAGCTCGCGCCAGGAGTCGTCCCAGCCGAGCCCCACGAGGTCGAGCAACGGTGCCGTCACACGGCGAAGCGTAGGTGCGTCGCCGCACCAGCGCACCGCATTATTCGAGCGGCTGGGGGGGACGACGCCGGATCCTGCGCAGGATCTCAAGCCTGGCGCTGGCTGTCGACGTCTCCGGCCACTCCCGGTCGAAGGCCGCGTTGAGGGCCGCTCCGATCAGCACCGCGAGCGCCGTCAGGTACAACCACAGCAGCACGGCGATCGGCGCCGCCAACGGACCGTAGATGGACGTGGTCGCCACCTGCAACGTGATCCGCAACAGGTAGCTGCCCAGCACCCACATGGTGAACGCCAGCACGGCACCGGGCACGTCGTGCCGCCACGACGTCTTCACCGGCACGGACTGGTGATACAGCGTGGTGAGGAACGCGATGCTCAGCACCACCACGACCGGCCAGTACAAGGCGTTGAGGAAGTCGAGGCGCTGCGGCAGCACCTCGTCGACGAGCCGCGGCCCGGCCAGCACCAAGGGCAGCACCACGACGCCGACGATGATCCCGACGACGTACAGCACGAAGGCCAGCATGCGGGTGCGGACGATGCCCCGCCTGCCGCCCAGCCCGTACATGATCGTGATCGTGTCGACGAATACGTTGAGGGCGCGCGAGCCGGACCACAGCGCCAGCACGAAGCCGACGGAGATCACGTCGAAGCGACCACCCTGAAGCACCCGGTCGACCGTCGGCACCACGATCCGGTTCACCGACTGCTCGGTGAGCACCTGCCCGGACATGTCGATGACCTGGGACTTGAAGTAGCTGATCTGTGTGGGGTCGACCTGCTTGATGACGTAGGTGATGCTGCCCGCGAGGCCGAACACCAGCGGCGGCAGCGAGAGGATCGCGAAGAACGCCGCCTCCGCGGCCAGCCCGGTGACGCGGTAACGAAAGCACGCTCCGACAGTCGAGGTCAGCAGCCGCCAGCTGGTCGCTCTTGCGTCGGCGAGCCATGGTCGGCGCGCGACTGCCGCTCTGACCGACTCCGACACCATGCGCTCTACGGTAACGACCTGACGGGCGCAACTCGGGTAGCGACGGACCGGCCGCGGCGATGCGTAGGCTGTCGCCCATGAGCTCCGAGAACCTCGCCGAAACCGCCTCTGTCGCCTACCGTTCGGCCCTCGAGGTGATCGCCTCGGTCGAGCCGCGGATCGCCGCCGCCACCCGCGCCGAGCTCGCCGACCAGCGCGGGTCGCTCAAGCTCATCGCGAGCGAGAACTACGCCTCGCCGGCGGTGCTGCTGACGATGAGCAGCTTCCTCAGCGACAAGTACGCCGAGGGCACGGTCGGCCACCGCTTCTACGCAGGCTGCCAGAACGTCGACACGGTCGAGTCGCTGGCCGCTGAGCACGCCCGCGAGCTGTTCGGGGCGCCCTACGCGTACGTGCAGCCGCACTCCGGTATCGACGCCAACCTGGTGGCGTTCTGGGCGATCCTGGCCACTCGGGTGGAAGCACCGGCGCTCGCAGGGCTCGGCGCGAAGGGCGTCAATGACCTGTCGGAGGACGACTGGGAGCAGCTGCGGGCCCGCTACGGCCAGCAGCGCATGCTGGGCATGTCGCTCGACGCGGGCGGTCACCTGACGCACGGGTTCCGGCCCAACATCTCCGGCAAGATGTTCCAGCAGCGCAGCTACGGCACCGATCCGGAGACCGGGCTGCTCGACTACGACCTGGTGGCGGCGGCGGCCCGGGAGTTCAGGCCGCTCATCCTGATCGCCGGTTACTCGGCTTACCCGCGCCGGGTCGACTTCGCGAAGATGCGCGAGATCGCCGACGAGGTCGGGGCCACTCTGATGGTCGACATGGCGCACTTCGCAGGCCTGGTCGCCGGCAAGGTGTTCACCGGCAACGAGGACCCGGTGCCGCACGCACACGTCGTCACCACCACCACGCACAAGTCGCTGCGTGGTCCGCGTGGTGGGCTCGTGCTGGCCACGCAGGAGTACGCCGACGCAGTCGACAAGGGCTGCCCGATGGTGCTCGGCGGACCGTTGTCTCACGTGATGGCGGCCAAGGCGGTCGCCCTCGCCGAGGCGCGCCGCCCGGAGTTCCAGACCTACGCGACCGAGGTCGCCGCGAACGCGCAGTCGCTGGCAGAGGGCTTCCTCAAGCGCGACGCCGCCCTCGTCACCGGCGGCACCGACAACCACATCGTGCTGCTGGACGTCTCGGCGTTCGGCCTGACGGGACGGCAGGCGGAGTCGGCGTTGCTCGACGCAGGCGTCGTCACCAACCGCAACTCGATCCCGCAAGATCCCAACGGCGCCTGGTACACCAGCGGCATCCGGCTGGGCACTCCTGCCCTCACGACCCGCGGCTTCAGCCACGACGAGTTCGACCAGGTCGCTGAGCTCATCGTGGACGTGCTGACGCAGACGACCGCCGACACCGCCAAGAGCGGCGCACCCTCGAAGGTGAAGAGCACCACCGCCGACGGAGTTGCCGACCGGGTGAAGGCCGCGTCGGCCGAGCTGCTCGACACGTACCCCCTCTACCCCGGCCTCGAGCTCTGACCGCTGCAGACCCACTTGTCAGGGTGTAGTGGACACTTCCGAGCGTGCGCCGCTCTGACAAGTCGGTCCGCCCTTCTCGTTATGTGAGATAGCGTCCCGGGAAGTGAGATGTCGACTTGCCGTCACCGACACTCGGCGGCGAAGATTGCCTCCATGTCAGCCGCCGCTCGCCTCATAGCCTTCCTCGTGACCCGACGTCACGTGGACTTCTGCATGACGCGTAGCGCGATGTGTATGCCGGCGTAACCTCGCCCGCCAGACTTCTCGTCGGGCGCGCGCCGCCGCCCTGACGTTCCCCTCCGAGAGGCTCGTCGAGCCGCGACCGTGCGCCAACCCCTAGAGGATGCGCATGACTCCCCCCGGCACCACCACCGCCACTTCGGCCACCCGAACCCGCGCCCGGCGCGGCGAAGGCCAGTGGGCGCTCGGCTACCGCGAGCCCCTGAACTCAAACGAGCAGGCAAAGAAGGACGACGACGCACTCAACGTGCGCGCGCGTATCGAGAACATCTACGCGCACCGGGGCTTCGCCTCGATCGACCCGTCCGACCTGCGCAACCGCTTCCGGTGGTGGGGTCTCTACACCCAGCGCCGTCCGGGCATCGACGGCGGACGGACGGCGGTGCTCGAGCCACACGAGCTCGACGACGAGTACTTCATGCTCCGGATCCGGATCGACGGCGGCCAGCTCACCACCGAGCAGCTACGCACGATCGCCGACATCTCCACGACGTACGCCCGCGACACCGCAGACGTCACCGACCGGCAGAACATCCAGCT
>JACCVA010000264.1 GCA_013698435.1 Nocardioidaceae bacterium
TGCTTCCTGACCGCCGGGGGAGTCCAGTCGTCGCCGGTCACGGCGCCGCGCTGCTTGTACAGCCATCCTTCGGCGTCCTCCCGGGTCGGGTAGGTCGTCGGGGCCTTGTGCCGCACAAGGTCGGGGCCGATGTAGCTGGCCTGATACCGACCGGATGGGAGCTTGCGGATCGCTCCGAAGCCTCGTCGGTGTCCCTGCTGCGCGCGCATCTGGGAACTCCCTACTTTCGCCCTGTCGTGCAACAACGTGCAATAGGAGAGTACACCGATGGGTATCTGTGTCCACTAGAGACACGATGGCTGGAGCAGTGTTATCGCAGGTAAGAAGCTCTTTACGCAGGTCAGGATGACGGTCACAAACACGCTGGGAATAGGTTCGATCCCTGCTGCGCCCACCGTGTGATGTCTCAAGACATCGGAAACTGCCGGACCTGCAATTGTGGGTCTGGCAGTGGTTATTTTCGGGGTGGTCTGGTGGGTCCTTTGGGGGCTCCGGTGGGTTGGTAGTCGCGGTTGGGGTTGAGGGTCAGGTCGCGGAGGAGTTCTCCGGTGATGGCGTTGACGACGCGGATCTGGAGGTCCTGGATGAGCAGGATGACGCAGGTTCGGGCGTGGGTTCGGCCGATTCCGATGTGGTGCAGTCGGCCACGATGGCGCAGGGTGACCGAGCCGGCTTTGTCGACGCGGTCGTGGCGGACCCGGTCGTGGGTGTCGGGATCTCGAGAGTCGCCGGGCGCGGCCTTGGGCATGGTGTCGTAGAGGGTGGCGGGGGTGGCTCGGTGTGGCAGGGAGCGGTGTGGGCGGCGGTGGTTGTACTCGTCGACGAAGGCGTCGAGGAGTCTTTGCAGCTCGGCGATGGTGGCTGGCTGGTCGGGTTGGGCTCGTAGCCACTTCTTCATTGTCTGTTGGAATCTCTCGACCTTTCCGCAGGTGGTGGGGTGGTTGGGGCGGGAGTTCTTCTGGGCCACGTGGAGGCGTCTGAGTTCGTTCTCGAAGGTGTTGCGTCCGCCGCGGCCGCCGGCGAGGCGAACCGTGTAGACCATGCCGTTGTCGGTCAGCGTGGAGGCCGGGATCTGATGCAGGGCAAGTGATTGACGGAACGTCGCTGTGACGATGGGTCCGGTGACCCGGTGATGCGCGGTGACGTGGAGGGCGTAGCGGGTGCAGTCGTCGAGCCAGCTGATGATCTCCACGCCGGCGCCTGGGGTGCCGTCGGGTTCGGCGAGCCGGTAGTGGGTGAAGTCCGACTGCCAGGTCTCGTTGGGCATCGACGCCTGGAACCGGACGTAGGAGGATTTCGGGCGCTTGCGTGGTTCGGGGGTGACCAGGCCAGCCTTGGTCAGGTAACGGGTGATGGTCGACCTGGCGACGACGACGCCGTGGTGGTGTTGGAGGTGCCAGGCGATGGTGTCTGGGCCGGCGTCGAGTCCGGCGGCATCGAGCTTGGTGCGGAGTTCGTGGATGAGCTTGACGAGGGTGGGGTCAAGGGCGCCCGGTGAGGTCCTGGTCGTCGAGATCGGGGTTCGAACGCGGTTTCGCCTTCGGCGTTGTAGCGGGCGATCAGCTTGGAGACCCAACCCTTGGAGACGCCGTAGGTGGTCGCGACTTCGGCCTGGGTGCGGCCCTCGACGATGACAGCGGTGATGACCAATCTGGCTTTCGACATGACCGAGCATCGAACCCACGACCAGGTTTCCTATGTCTTGAGACATGGGTTTCCGATGTCCTGAACCAGCACACTGCCGGGGGCACCATGTGATGTCTCGGGACATGGTTCACACCTGTCTCGGGACATCGTTCCATGGTTGGGGCCGTTTTGGTGGTCCTGGTCGGATGCCTCTTGGTTGGTAGTCGCGGGTGGTGTCGAGGGTCAGGGCGCGGATGAGGTGGCCGTTGTCGCGGTTGATGACGCGGACGTTTAAGTCGGCGACCAGCAGGGTGACCTTGGTGCCGGCCAGCAGGCGGCCGAGTCCGATGTGGTGGAGCTGTGAGTCGCAGCGGATGGTGACGGTGCCGGACTTGTCGATGGTGTCGCTGCGGACCCGGTAGTGGGGGTCGATGACGATGCCGTGCGGGGTGGCTTTGGGGCGGGCGGTGTAGGCCTGGGCGGGGGTGCGGCGGCCGACGGCGCGGTGCGGCCGGGTGGTGTTGTAGTAGTCGCGGAACGCGTCGAGTCGGGCCTGCAGTTGTCGCAGGGTGCGGGCTGGGTGCTTGGCCAGCCACTTCTTTTGGGGCTGGTGGAAGTGCTCGATCTTGCCGCAGGTTTGCGGGTGGTAGGGGCGGGAATGGCTCATCGTGATGCCCAGCAGGCCGAGCTCGACCTCCAGGGCGGTCCTGCCGTCGCCGCGCAGCCGGGCGGTAAAGATCGCACCGTTGTCGGTCAACACGCTGGCGGGCAGGCCGTGCCGGGCGAACGCGTCGGCGAATGTGGTGACTACGTCGGCTGCCAGCGTGGTGGCCCGGGCGTCGGCGGCGATGTTGAGCCGGGAGTGGTCATCGACGATGTTGAGGATCTCCACGTCGCGTCCGTCGGTCAACTGCCAGTGCGTCACGTCGGCCTGCCAGCGTTCGTTGGGTTGGTCGGCCTCGAACCGGATCAGGCTGGACTTCGGGCGGCGTTGTGGATGCGGGGTGACGAACCCGCGGCGGGTCAGGATCCGCCAGATCGTCGACGTCGCCGGAGCAGAGCCGTGGACGCGTTGCAGGTGGACTGCGATCGTCGCGGCGCCGGCGTCCAGGCCCTGATCGGATAGCCGTTTGCGCAACGCCACGATCTCCTCCTCCAGCTCCCGCGGCGTCGCCTGCGGGCTCGACCTCGGCCGTCGCGGGCGCGGTTCCAGACCGACCTCACCATCGGCCTCGAACCGGCGGACCAGCTCATGCACCCAACGGCGGGACACCCCGTAATCGCGGGCAACCTCGCTCTTGGAGCGTCCCTCGACCTTGACCGCCGTGACCACAAGTCTCGCAAGCGACATCGCACACCTCCGCGCCAGAGGTGTTCACTATGTCCCGAGACACCT
>JACCVA010000042.1 GCA_013698435.1 Nocardioidaceae bacterium
AGTTGATCGCAGCCGGTCAGGCGAGGCGCGGCCGCTCGTGTTCGACGGCCCGCCGGATTTATGAGACGAGGCGGTCGTCGTCGGCTGCAGGTCGGCGGATCTCCTCCAACACTCGGGGTGGGAACCCTCGGGGATCGGCGCCCTCAGCCGGCTTGGCGCACGGCCACAGCAGGCACTCCGGACGGCAGGCCTTGCACGGCGCCTTCCGGCGTGTGGAACAGCCAGAGCGACATTGCTTCGTATGCCGCCCAGTCGCCCGCCACAGCCTGCAGGGAGGCCAGCTCGTCGTCGGCCGACTGCTGGGGGAGCCGCGCCATCTGCATTTTGATGCTGTGGGTGCGGGGTAACTCAAGCTCGACCAGGCCCATGGCTGGCAAGGTGCCGGGCCGGAACCGGACTGCGGCACCGCCGACAGAGCAGTCGACGAGCTCTCCCGCGACTCCGTCGATGAGCACGGGGACGTCTAGCCTGACCCGGTATGCGTTTCGTCGAGAGGTGGCGTAGGCCGCGGCTCGTATTCGCCGGGCGCCGAGAAAGAGCACCAGCGCCGCGAGCAGCAGCCAGGCGCCGGAGGCGGCCGTGGACGAGGCATCCGTCCGCCAGGGTACGGCGCCTTCGACGCCCACTACGGCATACACGATGACGACGCCCACGACGGCCGTCAGACCCCACAGAATGTTAGGGATACGGCCGCGGTTGCGCTGGTCGGACCCTCCCTTCGGGGTGACCTCGAACTCGAGAGTCTTACGGGTGACCAGCCACCACAGGCAGGCGGTCCCCACCGGCACCCGCAGAATGCGCAGCGCGAACGCCGTCGGCCAGTGGATCTGTTTGCGGAGCAGACGTTTCGCACCCCAGAGGCGGAGGGCGAACATGCTGGCGAACACGGCTGTGAAGGTGAGCGGGCCCGCGGTCGACGTCCGAGCGCCGGTCAGCATGACAACTATGGGGACGACGAACGCGAAGAGGGTAGCGATGCCTTCGAGCCACCACAGGGTCCCGTTGAGGTACTCGTGGAAGTTGCGCCACGACATCCACCGTTTCGCGCCCCACAGGCGCTCGTGAGTGAGGATCTGCATGGCCCCCATGCCCCAGCGGCGTCGTTGCAGCAGGTACTGGTCGGGAGTCGCCGGCGCGAGCCCGACGGCGAGGGTCTGGTGGTGGTATGCCGTCTTCCAGCCCCGCCGGATCAGCTTCAATGTGGTGTGCATGTCCTCGGTGATGGTCTCGGTGGCGACTCCTCCGACCTCGGCCAAGGCCTGCACACGCAGCAGCGACGTGGAGCCGCACCAGAACGGCCCGGCGCCGGCATACTGGCGGGCCGGCATGAGCACGTTGAAGAACAGTCCCTGCTCGCCGGTGATGCCGTCGTCGTCGAAAGCGCCTGCGTTGTAGAAGGCTTGAGGGCCTTGCACAAGTGCGAGCTCCGGGTCGTCGAACCAGCCCAGCGTGGTGGTGAGAAAAGCCGGGAGCGGCACGTGGTCGCAGTCGAGGACGGCGATGACATCGATGCCGCCGGTGCCCACCTCGTCCTCGTCCGCCATCACCGCGAGGGCATGGTTGAGGTTGCCGGCCTTGGCGTGGTCGTGCTCGGGCCGACTGACATACCGCGCCCCCATGGCCTCGCACATTTGTGAGACCCAGACCCGGTCACCGTCGTCGAGCACCCAGGTCTCGTGTGCAGGCGCCAGAGCGCACGCCGCCGCGATCGTCGGCGCGATCACCGCTGCGGGCTCGTTGTAGGTGGGGATCAGGACCGCCACGCGCAGTCCGTTTCGCGACTCAGTTACCGGCAGTGGTGCGGGGCTGTCGATGTTCCACACGGTCACCGTCTTCAGCACCAGTCCGATGACCGGCAGCGCCTCGAAGCCGATCAGCAGGTACGCCGCGGACAGGTTCCAGCCGCCCGCCGGCAGCGTGAACATCAGCCGCCAGGTCAGGTAGGCGACCAGCACGCTGATCGCCGTCAGACCGCCTAGGTGAGCCAGGTGCCGTGAGCGGTCCGACTCCGGCCGCGGCGAGCCGATCTGCTCGGCCCAGGCGGCGACCGGGACCGGTCGGGTTACCTGTGCCACCGGCTGCTCGGCCAGCTCCGTCAGCTGCGTCATGCCCATGAGCCGGGGGTGGTTTCGGCGCGGGCGGGACGGACGGGATGGTTCGGGGTGACAACAAGTAAACTCATAGTGAAATTTGACTACTCAGGGTCACCGGACGCAGCCGTTTGTCACGGATGGAC
>JACCVA010000291.1 GCA_013698435.1 Nocardioidaceae bacterium
GGCGACGCCGGACACGACAGAGAATGCCAGTCCGTCGACCGGGGCAAGATGTACGTGCTGGGGCTGTTCCCCATTGACCGCCCGGGCTGTCGCACACCGTGTCGTGACGGTCCGCTTAACGTGTGCCGGCCGACCTGCTCCGGAGCGACACCCGCTCGAGGGCAGTCACACGGGCGACGCTAGAGAGACGAGCGTTCAGGCACAGCAATCACCTACGAGATGGGTGACCCATTCGCGGTATCCGACCTGGTGACTCCCCGCTCGGCGAGCAACTCCTCGACATCGCGGTAGGACAAGCCATACCGCAGGTACCACCGCACCGCCACCGAGATCACCTCACGAGGAAACCGGAAACCAGCGAACGCGGAGGCCAGAGCGCAAGCTCATGACACCATTCTCGTGCCCAGCCCGATCGAGCAACGCAACAGTGCCAGCAGAAGTCCTGACAAGCAGTACAGCAATGAGGTCTTACCGCACCCGCTGGGACCAACTAAGGCCATGACTTCACCGGAACTCACAGACAGTGAGACACGATTAAGCGCGGGACTCTTGCCGTATGTCAAGCAAATCTCAGCCGCAGAGAGCACCTCCGAAACGCTGCTCACCGGGTCGGCGGTCGGCTGGATGCCGGACAGCGCCCGGTGCCGCGGGGGTCCTGGGGAAGGCGAGGACATGCGAGCCATCATGCCAAAGGCCACCCGCGTCCACCCGTGTGAGCGTCTACTGATGCTGGGAGGTACCCGCTTCGTAGGTCGTGCGGTGGTGGACGATGCTCTGCCTGGCCAACCCGATCCGACCTTGTTGACCAGCGGCTACGGCGTCGACGACTACAGCGTCGAAGCCTCCGGCACCGTGCGGCTGGATCCACCATTAGCGCGGCAACCTCTACAGGTCGGGGCCGGGGATCGACACGTGGGAAGAGATCCCGGCTCGTTGATGCGGCGGGCCGGGTCGGTAGGTCAGCGGCGTTCGACCCTAGACAGGTACTGCTGGACGGTGACGACCACGAGCAGGATCGTGCCGCTCACCACTGCCTGCCAGTCGGAGTCGAGAGACCCGATCTGGTTGATGACGTTCTTGATCACCTGCAGCAGCAGTACGCCGACCAAGGTGCCGAGCACGGTTCCCGCACCGCCAGTGAGCAGGGTGCCGCCCAGCACGACGGCTGAGATCGCCTCCAGTTCGGTGCCGACACCCAAGATGGTCACGCCGGACGAGGTGTAGGACGCGATCAGCACTCCGCTAAGGGCTGCGAGGAAGCCCGACGCGACGTAGGTGACGATCTTGGTTCGCGCCACCCGCAACCCCATCAGCGCGGCGGCGTCCTCCTGACCACCGATCGCGAGCACTGACGCACCGAACGACGTGCGGCGCAGGATCAGGCCGCCGACGAGAAACAGGACCACCACGAACCAGACCGGGAACGCGACGCCGAGAAGCCGCCCCTGTGCCACGTCGCGGAACGCGGAACCCGCCGGAACCTTGTAGGTGGTCGAGCCTTCATCTGTCAGCGCCAGCAGCAGTCCGCGGGCGAGCAGCAACCCCGCGAGCGTGACGATGAAGGGAGGCAGCCCTCCCTTCGCGATGATGATCCCCTGCACCAGTCCGATAAGGCTGCCGACGGCGAGCGGGAGCGCGATCGCCACCAGCGCGTTGTACTGGCTTCCCCACGCAGCGAGCACGCCGCCGAGTGCGAAGACCGAGCCGACCGACAAGTCGATGCCGCCGGTGAGGATCACGAACGTCATTCCGAGGGCGATGACAGCCAAGAACGACCCCTGCAAGGCGATGCTGCGCAGGTTGCCAGGCGTGCCGAAGGAGTCGAACGCGACCGTCGCGATGAGTGACAGCATCACCAAGATGACCAGAGCGCCCTGTCGCTGCACCAGGCCCGCGACCCGCGCCCGACGTGCGGCGGCGGGCGAGACACCGACCGGGGTGGGTGGAGTCGCGACCGTGGTCATGAGGCGCCCTTCCGTCGGCCGATCTGCACATAGACCGCGCCGACCACGATCGCCGCCTGGATCATCTGTGCCGTCGAGTCGGCGATGTTGTGGAAGATCAAGGTGGCACTGATGAGCTGCATCAGCAGCGCTCCCGCGACCGTGCCGAGGATGCGCACCTGGCCACCCGACAGCGGCGTCCCACCGATCACCACCGCGGTAATTGCCGACAGCTCCATCAGCAGTCCCAGCTTGGTGGGATCGCTCGCCTGCGACCGCGCGGCGAGCAGCACACCAGCAACTGCGGCAAGCAGTCCACAGATGATGTAGGTGACGATCAGCACCCGCCTGACGGGGATGCCAGCCAGCGCCGCTGCGCGCTTGTTGCCGCCGACCGCGACGAGCTGGCGGCCGTAGGTCGTCTTCCGCACCACGAATGCCACGATGATGGCCAGCGCGAAGGCGATCAGCACCGTGTAGGGCAGCTTCCCGATCCCCTCCGTGCCGAGCGCGATGATGCCGGGGTCACGGATCGTCTTGATCTCGCCGCCGACCAGGTTCGCAAGACCACGACCGGCCACCATGATGCCGAGCGTGGCGACGATGGGCTGCACTCCGACGTGCGCGACGAGGACGCCGGCGATGAAACCCGTCACCACACCGCAGGCAAGTCCGATCGCGAGGGCACCCGGTGCGCCGTAACCGAGGTAGAGCGGGAAGACAGCGGCCCCGAGCGCCATCACCGCTCCCACCGACAGGTCGATGCCTTCGGTACCGATCACGAGCGCCATCCCGAGCGCGACGATGAGCACGGGTGTGACTTGGGTGAGTTGCAGCAGCAGCACTCGCTCGCTGGCGATGTTGTCGGTGAAGATCAGGTTGAAGATGATCAGGGCTACCAACGCGACATAGACGCCCTGCCTGCGGACCAGGTCGGCGTACTCACCGCGGGTCCGGGTGGGCGCTGCGTTGTCGCCCCGCGACGGCTCGTGGTCGTCGGCCCGGTCGGCTTTCGCTGTGGCAGTCTCGGCCATCGGCTCATTCACGTCCCTTGTCCGCCGTGTTGTCGCTGTCCGCGGACCCCGCCCTGGCCTGCTCTGGCTCGTCTGCTGACCCGGTGCCGCCGGCGAGCGCGGCGAGAAGCTTCGAGTTGGTCAGGTCGGTGCCTGCGAGCTCCTGCACGACGTGCCCGTCGCGGAGAACCACGACCTTGTCGGCGCCTTCGACCAGCTCGTCCATCTCGCTCGAGATGAGAACGACCGCAAGGCCCTTCTCCGCAAGCTCGTCGATCAGCCCTTGCACCTCGCTCTTGGCCCCGACGTCGATCCCACGTGTGGGTTCGTCCAGCAGGAAGACGGTGGGTTCTGTGCACAGCCACCGCGCCAGCAGCACCTTCTGCTGGTTGCCGCCGGAGAGCCGGCTCACCAGCTGACGGGGGCTGGACGCCTTGATCTGAAGCCGCCGCATGAACGTCTCGACGACCGCGTCGATCTTGGCCTCCGACACGATGCCGAATCGCGACATCCGCGGTAGCACGGCCAGCGCGATGTTGTCGCGCACGGAGAGCTCTGGGACGATCCCCTCGGCCTTGCGGTCCTCGCCCAGCAGGGCGATCCCAGCCTTCAACGCACCGGTGACCGAGTTGGACTTCACCGACGTCCCGTTGACCGACACCTGACCGTGCTGCGTCTGCAGTGCGCCATAGATCGCCTTGACCGTCTCGCTGCGACCGGCGCCCAGCAGTCCACCCAAGCCGACAACCTCACCGGGCCGAACGTCGAGATCGACGGCGGTCAAGGTGTTACGGACGTCGATGCCGCGAACCTTGAGGGCCGGCTCTCGGCCCTGCAGGTGGGAGCTGCCGAACTCGGTGGCACCACCACGCTGGACCTCGTCAACCGAGCGACCGAGCATGTGGGAGACCAGCTGCAGCCTCGTCAGGTCGACCATCGGGCCGACGTGCACGTTCTCTCCGTCGCGAAGCACGGTCACTCGGTCGCACAGCTCCCACAGCTCGTCGAGCCGGTGAGAGACGAAGACAATCCCGACGCCGTCGTCGCGGAGCTCACGGGTCACTCGGAACAAGGTGGCGACCTCGCGACTCTCGAGCGACGACGTGGGCTCGTCCATGATGACGACACGGCTCTCGGTCGACACGGCACGGGCAAGGGCCACCATCTGCTGCGCGCCGAGGCCGAGACGGCCGAGGTCCGCGGTGACGTCGGTGTGGATCTGCAGCCGCTCGCACAGCGCTGCTGCCTGCTCATTCATGGCCGCCACGTCGACAAGCCCGAAACGCCCTCGCGGCTCGCGGCCGAGGAAGATGTTGCGAGCGACCGAGAGCAGCGGGACGAGGTTGACCTCCTGGTAGATGGTCGAGATGCCCTGCTGCTGCGCGTGCGCCGGGCTGTCGAACCGGACATGGTCGCCGGAGTGGAGCAGCTCACCACCGTCGGGTGCGTAGACGCCGGTCAGCACCTTGATCAGCGTCGACTTGCCGGCGCCGTTCTCGCCGACGAGGGCGTGCACCTCGCCGGCGGCCAAGCTGAAGTCGACACCGCGCAGCGCGTGCACGCCGCCGAACGACTTGGTGACCGCGCGGGTCTGCAGGACCGGGCCGGCAGTCGTCGCCGACGGGGAGGTCTCTGCGGTGGCTGTCATGCAACGCTCCAGGGTCAGGGTGCAGCGCACGCAGGCGTCGGTTGTGATGGTGGCGGGTTCGCACGCTCAGAACGCGTTCGGCAGCTCCGCCTCGGCGTTGTCAGGCGTGTATTCCTTGTCCTCGATGATGACGTCCTCGGGGATCGCCTCACCGTCGTAGAACTTCTGTGCCGTCTCGAACGCGAGTGGTCCGAACCGGGGGTTGGACTCGATCACGCCGTTGTACTTGCCGTCGGCCAGCAGCTGGACGGCGTCGCGCGTACCGTCGATCGAGACGATCTTGATGTCGGTGCCTGGCTGCAGCCCCGCGGACTGGATGGCCGTCACGGCGCCGATGCCCATCTCGTCGTTCTCGGCGTAGATCGCGGTGATCTCCGGGTTGGAGGCCAGCAGCTGCTCCGTCACGGACTGCCCCTCGTCGCGGGCGAAGTTGCCGGTCTGCTCAGCGACGATCTCGATCTTCGGGTACTTGGCCTTGACCTGGTCCTTGAAGCCGGACGTGCGGTCGTCGGTCACGTTGTTGCCCGAGGACCCCAGCAGGATGGCAACCTTCGCCTCCTCGTTGGTGGCGGCCGCAAGCGCGTCGGCCGCCCGCTTGCCCTGCTCCACGAAGTCGGAGCCGAGGAACGCGATGTAGTCCGAGCACGGCTCGTTCGTGACCTTGCGGTCGATCGTGAGAACGGGGACGCCCTTGTCCTTGGCGGCGCTCAAGGCGGGGTCGAGTCCATCGGAGTTGACCGGTGCGACGATGAGGAACTCGGCGCCCTGGTTGAGCATGTCCTGGATGTCGGAGATCTGCTTGGGCAGCTCGGCGTTGGCGTTGGTCACGAGCAGCTTCTTGACGCCGATCTTCTTCGCCTCGTCCTTGATCGACTGCGTCTCAGCGGCGCGGAAGGCTGCCGTGTCGGGCTCGCTCTGCGAGAAGCCGACGACCGCGTCGGTGAGGTCGATCTTCTTGGCACCGTACTTGTCCAACGTGCAGCCGGAACCTGTAGGAGCCGTGGTCTCTGGCGTCTTCACTACCTGCTCGCCACCGGTACCG
>JACCVA010000296.1 GCA_013698435.1 Nocardioidaceae bacterium
GGGGTCGGTGCCCGCGACGTCGGGATCGGACAGGTCTGCCGCCTCGAGCCGGGCGTCGCCCGCCGTCACCGCGATCTCGACGTGGTCGTCGAGCAGCCGCCGACCTGACAACCCCGCCGCGTCGATGAAACGGTTGTCGTCGAGCATCGCCTGGGAGCGCTCCTCGATCTCGGCGGCCGACCTGCCGACGTCGCGGCCCAGCAGGGCGTTCACCTGGACAAGCTCGAGGTGGGCAGCAGGGACCACCCGTGCCAGCCGGGTCAGCCCGCCGCTGAACCGGGGGTTAATCTCGGTGACCCTGAAGCCGTCGGCAGTCATCACCCCGTCGATCCCGAAGCCGCCCCGGTATCCGTGCCTACGGGTCAGGTGCTCGCCGAGTGCGCGCGCCAGCCCGCGCATCTGCTCGGCGTCGGCTGGTGCCGGGTCCCACGTCGTCCCCATCCCGGCGTACACGAACCGGCCGCGGTCGAGGTCTCGCAGCGTGGCGAGCTCGACCGGCCTGAGGACGACGACCCCGTCGGGCAGGCAGAGGCCGTGGATGCTGCAGGGCACACCTTCGAGGAACGCCGACACCCGGACCCGTCGGCAGCGCGACGCGAAGAACTCCGCCGCATCGACTACCTGAGCGGTGGTGCGGACCCAGCGCACGTAGTCGCCGCCGCCGTTGGTGCTGCCCAAGGCGTCGCCTGCCCACACCACCTGGTCTTCGCCGGTCGCGGTGAGCACCTCGGAGGTGGCGCGCATCAGCTCGTCGTAGGTCGCCGGGACCTCGATCGCACAGCTCACGGGAGCGTCGATCTCGGCCAGCAGGGAGTCGACCAGCATCTTGTCCTCGAGGGCCGCCTGACCGGGTGGTCGGCCGCCGAGCACCGGGCGGCCCAGCAGCGCGGTGTTGGGGGAGACCGGGCCTACCCACCACCACGCATCGCCGGCCGGGTCGTAGGAGTCGACCGCGAGGCCAACCGCAGGGGTGAGCCGCGACTCCGGACGCATCCGGGCGCGTACCTGGTCGGTGAGCGAGCCGAAAGCCTCGTCGGGAAGCATCACCACGTCGGCGGCCGCTGGTTCCGGGATCGCGCCGGTGCCGCGCCCGTCGGCGACGAGGAGCGGCCGGCGGGCGCCCCACCGCTGCAGATTGGCCACGGTGCGGGTCATACCGGCCAGCAGCTCGAACGACACGATGACCGGGCGGTCGCGGACGGGCTCGCTGAGATACCACTCCCAGTCGTCGACCTCGGACGGTCGTTCAGGCATGGACCACTCGCCGGGCCCGCCACCGGCGCCACCCGCGGCGGACCAGACGGAACAGCACGATCACCAGGGCCAGGCCGACGAAGAACAGGAAGGAGGCGATCGTCAGGGCCAACCACGGGTGGACCAGTGCCAGCGTGACGACGCCGGCGACCGTGAGGTCCTCGCCGAGCGAGACCGTGACGTTCGTGACCGGCTCGGGGGAGCCGTTGATGGCGAGCCGGATGCCGGCCTTCACCAGGTGCGACGCCAGGGCCGAGCCTCCGCCTGCCGCGGCGTACCAGGCCTGGTGCACCGAGTCGGCGTCACCTGCGATCAGGTAGCCGAGCATGGCACCGAGAGTCGGGCGGATCAGTGTGGAGATCGTGTCCCAGAGCGAGTCGACGTAGGGGATCTTGTCGGTAACGAACTCCACCGCGTACATGCCGCCGGCGACCAGCAGCACCTCGGTCTCCTGGACCGACGAGGGCACCCCGTCGAGACCCGTGTAGCGACCTAGCAGCCCCATCAGCACGATGACGGCGTACGCGTTGATGCCGCTGGCCCAGCCCGACGTCAGCACGAGCGCCATCAGATCCACGCACCACACTGTATTCAGTACGCGATCCAGGACGCGTCAGGCAGGGGCGCCTCCACCGCGATCGGATGCCGCGCTGCCGGTGTCGGCCACGCCGCAGGCGCCGGGCCGGGAATCCGGTCCATGTAATGCTCACCAGCCTGGATGGTCATTGCACTCTCGCAGCAGGTGTGTTTGGCTGGACGAAATGTCACCCGGCCCGCACCCGCAGGGACAACCCATGTCTCAAGCCCCACGCCGACGCCTGCTGTCGGCGGTCACCGGCTCGAGTGCGCTCGCACTCGCAGTCGCCGGACTCACCGTCGGTACGACGGCGGCCCCATCCAACGCCCAGTCCGACCCGACGGGCGCTGACTGCCTGCGTGCCATCGGACACGGCCCGGCCGCCCAGGAGCGCCAGCGAACCTTCGCCGCAGCCGCCCGCACCTACGACGTGCCGCAGTCGGTCCTGCTCGGCGTCTCCTACCTCGAGTCGCGCTGGGACGACCACGGCGCCTCGCCCAGCACCTCCGGCGGCTATGGGCCGATGCACCTGACCAACGTCACCGTGCCCGACAACTCGCTGGCCAAGGGCGACGGCACCGTGCGCCGGTCCGACGGGCCCGCCTCGTTGCACACGGCCGGCGCCGCCGCTGCCCTGACCAAGCTCAGCGTCCGCCGGCTGACGTCCGACGACGACGCGAACATCTGCGGCGGCGCCGCCCTGCTGGCCGCCTACCAGCGTGACCTCGGCAACGTGACCGGCACGACCACCGCGGCCGCGTCCTGGTACGGCGCGGTCAAGACCTACAGCGGCGCCGCCACGGCCGCCGACGAGGTGGCGTTCGCCCAGCGCGTCTACCGCACGGTGAAGTCGGGCGAGCAGCGCACGACGTTGGACGGACAACGCGTGCGGCTGGCGGCACAGCCGCAGATCGCCACTCAGTCCAGCTCGGGCCCGAGCGCGGCCGCCGACGGCAGTGCCGAGCACCTGGACTGCCCGACCGGGCTCGACTGCGAGTGGATCCCGGCGCCGTACGAGTGGTGGGGCGAGCCGGACCCGTACAAGTACGGCAACCACGACTACGCCGATCGCGAGAACGACCTCGACATCGACTACATCGTCATCCACGACACCGAGACGAGCTATGCCGGCACCATCGCGTTGGTGACCGACCCGACGTACGTCTCGTGGCAGTACACCATCCGCTCGTCCGACGGCCACGTCGCCCACCACGTCGACGCCAAGGACGTCGCGTACCAGGCGGGCAACTGGTACATCAACACCCACTCGATCGGCATCGAGCACGAGGGCTACGCCGCTCAAGGTGCCTCCTGGTACACCGAGGCGATGTACCAGAACTCGGCGAAGCTGGTGAGCTACCTGGCCGCCAAGTACTCCGTCA
>JACCVA010000056.1 GCA_013698435.1 Nocardioidaceae bacterium
GGGTCGGCGCCCTGGTGGCTGACGAGCTCCTCGGCGAGCCCCAGGACCTGCTGCAACCGTTCCGATTCGGCCGCTACGAGCGCGGTGAGCTGCACCCGACGAGCAGCTCGCCGTTCCCCTGGAGCTGAGCCACACCCGCGACGAAAGGAACCCCGTGCGCATCCCCTACGACGTTCCCAAGATCCACATGTACACGCGGATTCGCAAATCGCCGTACTTCTACGCGTCACAACGACATGGCGTGCAGTCCTACACCGTGTGCAACCGCATGTACCACCCGCGGCACTACGACGACATGATCGCTGAGTACTGGAAGCTGGTCCTCGACGTCACCCTCTGGGACGTCGGCGTCGAGCGGCAGGTCGAGATCTCCGGACCCGACGCGCTGACCCTGGCCAACATGCTCACCCCGCGCGACCTCACCAAGTGCGCGGTGGGGCAGAACAAGTTCCTGCTCAACACCGACGTCGACGGTGGGGTCATCAACAACCCCGTACTGCTGCGGCTGGCCGAGGACTGCTTCTGGTTCTCCGTTGCTGACGGCGACGTGCTGTTGTGGGCCAAGGGAGTCGCCAGCCAGGCCGGCCTCGACGTCCGGGTCAGCGAGCCGGACGTCGCGCCGGTGCAGATCCAGGGACCGAAGTCGCAGGCGCTGATGCGTGACCTCTTCGGCGACAAGGTTCTCGACCTCAAGTACTACTGGAGCGCGGAGTTCGAGCTCAACGGGATGGACGTCGTCGTCGGGCGCACCGGCTACACCGGCGAGATCGGCTACGAGATCTACCTTCGCAACGCCAGTCGCGATGCGATGAAGCTGTGGGACACCCTGTTGGAGGCTGGCGTTCCGCATAACCTCGCGGTGATCGGGCCGTGCCAGATCCGCCGCGTCGAGGCGGGCATCCTCAGCTACGGTTCCGACATCGCCCTCGACAACAACCACTACAGCGACTACGGGTTCCTCAACCCTTACGAGATCGGACTGGGCTGGACCGTGGACCTCGACCAGGAGGCGGACTTCATCGGCAAGGAGGCGCTGACGCGCATCGCGGCCGAGGGGGTGAAGCGCAAGGTGGTCGGCGTGGAGATCGGCGGCGACCCGCTGATCGGCTATCTGGACGACTACGTGCCAGTCCTTGACGGCGACCGTCAGATCGGTCAGGTGTCCTCGGCGTTCTGGTCTCCCCGGCTGGCGAAGAACATCGGGTTCGCGCTTGTCCCGGTCGAGCACAGCGACGAGGGGACCAAGCTGACCGTGCGCACCGCTGCCCGTGGTGAGATCGACGCCGTGGTGGTGCCGCGACCGTTCGTCGACCCGACCAAGGAGACGCCCAAGGGGCGCCAGCTTGCGGGGGCGACCGGATGACGGCACCCGTGAGCTCCGGGCGCAGCGGGTTGCTGGAGCGCCTCGAGGCCGGTCCGGTGCTGTGCGCAGAGGGATACCTTTTCGAGCTGGAGCGCCGCGGCTACCTCCAGGCCGGCCCGTTCGTGCCCGAGGTGGTGCTCGAGCACCCCGAGCAGGTCATCGCGTTGCATCGCGACTTCGTGCGCGCGGGTTCCGACGTGGTCGAGGCGCTGACCTACTACGCCCACCGCGAGAAGCTCCGCGTCGTCGGCAAGGACGACCTGCTCGAGTCGATCAACCGGCAGGCGCTGAGGATCGCGCGCGATGTCGCGCAGGAAGCCGGGGCGTTGCTGGCGGGCAACATCTGCAACTCCAACGTCTACGACCCGGAGAACCCCGACACCCACACCCGGACCCGAGGCATGTTCGAGGAGCAGGTGGCCTGGGCTGCTGATGAGGATGTCGACTTCGTCATCGGCGAGACGTTCCGCTACGCCGAGGAAGCGCGGATCGCCCTCGGCGTCATCCGCGAGGCGGGGCTGCCCGCGGTGATCACCCTCGCGGTCGGCCAGACGCCGAAGACGCGTGAGGGGTGGTCGCTCGCAGACGCGTGCCGGCGGCTGGCCGACGAGGGTGCCGACGTCGTCGGCCTGAACTGCATCCGCGGTCCGGCCACCATGCTGCCGCTGCTCCCAGACATCGTCGCCGCGGTGGACGTACCGGTGGCGGCCCTGCCGGTCCCTTATCGCACGATGCCCGAACAGCCGACGTTCCAGTCGCTGCGCGACCACGCCGACGCTCCGCTTCCTGAGGGCAGGCCATTCCCGACCGCGCTCGACCCGTTCACCTGCAGCAGGTATGAGGTGGGCGAGTTCACCGTGGCGGCGCAGGCGGCGGGAGTCCGTTACTTCGGGTTGTGCTGTGGTGCGGCTCCGCACCACGTGCGCAGCATGGCCGAGGCGCTCGGCCGAAGCCCGGAGTCGTCGCGGTACTCCGACGACATGTCGCGGCACGCCTTCTTCGGCACGGCGCCCGGTCTTGCCACCCACAACCGTGAGTACCGTGAGCAGCTCTGACCCGATTGCTCGTCCGCGCCGAACCTGGACGCCGGCTCGTCGCCCCCGGCCGCCGGTGAGAGTCGGCGCTGCGTCCGAAGCACGACTGGCCGGGCTG
>JACCVA010000332.1 GCA_013698435.1 Nocardioidaceae bacterium
TCAGCCAGGGCGTCGTACCTCACGATTCAGTCAGGTGCGGTCGCCCTTCTTGTATGTCACCGACTGACCAACAGTCGTATGCCTGTCGAATGGCGCGCATCCTGCGCGGCCGCCGGAATGGGCATGACCGCCCGTTTCCTTCAGGAAGAAGACTTCGACGTGTCCGTCGACCCTGTCCCGACGTTTGCCGAGCTCGGCATCGCCTCGACTCTCGTCCGCGTGCTCCAGCGCGCCAAGATCACCACACCCACCCCGGTCCAGGCTGGCGTCATCCCCGACGCCGCTGCCGGCCGCGACGTGCTGGGCCGTGCCGTCACCGGCTCCGGAAAGACGCTTGCGTTCGGGCTGCCCATGCTCGGGAGGCTCGCCGGTGGGCGCAGCAAGTCGAAGTCACCCCGCGGCCTCATCGTCGTGCCGACCCGCGAGCTCGCCGCCCAGGTACGGGCGTCGCTCGACCCGCTCGCAGATGCCATCGGCCTGCGCCTCGTCACCGTGTACGGCGGGTCGCCGTACGACCGGCAGATCAAGCGGCTCCGCAACGGTGCCGACGTCGTCGTCGCCACCCCAGGGCGCCTGCAGGATCTCGTCGAGCGCGGCGCCTGCCGCCTCGACCAGGTCGAAGTCGTGGTCCTCGACGAGGCGGACCACCTCTGCGACCTCGGCTTCTTCCCGGCCGTCAGCGAGATCGTCTCCATGACCAAGCCCGGCGGCCAGCGGATGCTGTTGTCCGCGACCCTCGACGGCGACGTCGACAGGCTCGTGAAGATGCACCTGCACCACCCTGTCACCCACATCTGCAACGACGACGCGGACCAGCCCGACGTCGACCACCACGTGCTGGTCACCGAGGCGCACAACAAGGTCGACGCGGCCGCGTCGCTGCTGCGGGCCAACCCTCGTTCGATCGTCTTCACCCGCACTCGCCTCGGCGCCACTCGGCTGGCAGGCGACCTCGCCGCGCGCGGGGTCACGACCGTCGACCTCCACGGCAATCTGAGCCAAGGCGCACGCGAGCGGAACCTTCGCAAGTTCAGAAGTGGACAGGCCGACGTGGTCGTCGCCACGGATGTCGCCGCACGCGGCATCCACGTCGACGGCGTCTCGGTGGTCGTGCACTACGACGTCCCGACCGAGCACAAGTCCTACCTGCACCGCAGCGGCCGCACCGCGCGTGCGGGCAGCAGTGGCGCCGTGGTGATCATGACCACCAAGCGACAGCTCAGCGCGGTCACCGGGCTGCACAAGGCCGCGGGCGTTGCGGCTCGCCACCACGACGCGCGCACCGCTCCCGACCCCATGACCGCCGCCGCACTCGCGCTCTCCGGTGAGTCGCCCGGCAGTCGCGGCGCGACAGCCGTTGCCGTGCCGAGCCGTTCCACCCGTCCCGGAGCGCAGCGCCGCTCCGCGCGCCCGCAGGCAGCACGTCGCCCCGTGCGCTCGGGGCCACAGCAGCGCTCTACGCGCCAGGAGCAACCGCAGCGCACTACGCGCCAGGAGCAACCGCAGCGCTCTGCGCGACAGGAGCAACCGCAGCGCTCTGCGCGCCAGGAGCAACAGAGCCGCTCCGCGAAGCCCCGGACCGAGCCGTCGGCCAGTCACCACCCCGGCGTACGCCGACCGACCGTCACCTCGGACCCGGCGCCGGTCGTACGCTCCGACGAGCGACCGGTCATCGTGCGCCCAGCCCCTCGACGCACCGCGGGCGCGCGCGCAGGCGGCAAGGGTGGCCCGAAGACGAAGGCCCGGTGGACCAGTGCGCAGCGCAGGGCGGGTTCCAAGCGCTGAGCGGGCGCAAAACCCCTCCCTCGCCGTTTCGTGTCTGAGTCCGGAAATGGGTGCAAGGGGGTCTAGCGTGAAACCACCCTGTTTGTCAGACGAGAGGAGCCCACTATGGGTATCGGACTTGGAGTCGTGCTGATCGTGATCGGCGCGGCGCTCATCTGGGCACTGAACCTCGACATCAGCTTCATCGAGGACAACACGCTCGGCTGGATCCTCCTGGTCGCGGGCGTGATCGCCATCGCGTTGTCCCTCATCATCAACGCACAGCGCAGCCGTAGTCGGACGACGCACGTCGAAGAGCGGCGCTACGACGCCTGACGTCTCTCCCGGACGCCGCGCCGTCAGTCGCCGGCATCGCGGCGCAGCTGCGCGTTGTCCGCCTCCAGCTCGAGGACCTTGGCGACTCCGGCGAGGTTGAGGCGCGCCTGTCGCGGAGGCTCGGCGGTTGCGCATCGCCTGGCCCAAAACGGTGCAGCGGGCCGGCCACCTCAGCGGTGACCCCCCGCCCGCGCGAAGCCGGACCGGCTGAGTCTCAGGGTCTGCCGTAGAGGCGTCGACGGAGCGGGAAGCCCCGTGACGACCGGTTGACAGCGGTCAGGACCGAGGACACAGTTTTGCCGCATACCAGATTGCTCGGGGTTCTCTGAAGGGATGCACATGCGTACGAATCGGCTCGCACTCGCCGCTGCGGCAATCGCCCTGGCGACGGCCATGGTGCCTGGCACCGCCCAGGCGAACCACTCATGGAACAACTACCACTGGGCCCGCACCGCCAACCCGTTCACCCTCAAACTCGGCGACAACGTCGACTCGAACTGGGACAGTTACCTGGCCACCACGTCGAGCGATTGGACTCAGTCGACGGTGTTGAACACCACGATCGTCCCCGGGTCGACGACGGGCAAGCGGTGTGCCGCCACGACCGGGAGGGTCGAGGTCTGCAACGCCGCCTACGGCCAGCGCGGCTGGCTGGGCATCGCGTCGATCAACATCTCCGGCTCCCACATCACCCAGGGGACGGTCAAGGTCAACGACACGTACTACAGCACGGCCAAGTACAACACCCCCGCGTGGCGCAACCTGGTGATGTGCCAGGAGGTCGGCCACACGCTGGGCCTGGACCACCAGGACGAGAACTTCGACAACACCCCTCTCGGCACCTGCATGGACTACAGCAACGACCCGGTGCCGAACCAGCATCCCAACCAGCACGACTACAACCAGCTCGTCGCCATCTACAGCCACCTCGACTCGACCACCACGGTTGAACAGGCGGCTCCCACCGGCTCGGGCCGCGCCACTGGCAACTCGCCGAAGTCATGGGGCGACCAGGTCGAGGGCTCTCGCGCCCGCGGCCACTCGACGTACGTGCGCAACGACGGCAACGGCAGCTACATCATCACCTTCGTCACCTGGGCGTAGGCCCAAAGTGGGTGCCGGCAGCGCAAGGCAAGGTTCTTGCGC
>JACCVA010000346.1 GCA_013698435.1 Nocardioidaceae bacterium
GCCGTCAAGGGTCAGCCGGAGCGCGCGCCGATGCTCGCGGCGCTGCGCGACGAGCTGGTGGGCGGGATCCTCGACGTCGTGCCTGACGCGATCGTGAACGGTCCACCCGCCAGCGAGCGGCTGCCCGGCAACGCCCACCTGTCGTTCCCTGGCTGCGAGGGCGACTCGTTGCTGATGCTCCTCGACGCGCAGGGCATCGAGTGCTCCACGGGGTCGGCCTGCTCCGCCGGCGTACCCCAGGCGTCGCACGTGCTGCTCGCGATGGGCAAGGGAGAGGCGCTTGCACGCGGATCGCTGCGGTTCTCCCTCGGCCACACGTCGACTCGTGACGAGGTGAGGCGGGTCATCGACGCCATCGGCCCGGCCGTCCAACGTGCGCGCGCGGCCGGTGTGACCAGTGCCGTCGAGGGCCGCTCATGAAGGTGCTCGCCGCCATGTCCGGCGGCGTCGACTCGGCCGTCGCCGCAGCGCGGGCGCACGATGCCGGCCACGACGTCACGGGCATTCATCTCGCGCTGTCGCGCAATCCCACGTCGTATCGCAGCGGCGCGCGCGGTTGCTGCACGATCGAGGACTCCAACGACGCCCGGCGGGCCGCCGACGTGATCGGCATCCCCTTCTACGTATGGGATCTGAGCGACCGGTTCCATGAGGACGTCGTGGAGGACTTCGTTGCGGAGTACGCCGAGGGGCGCACTCCGAACCCATGTCTGCGGTGCAACGAGAAGATCAAGTTCGCGGCGGTGCTGGAGCGCGCCCGTGCGCTCGGGTTCGACGTGGTTGCGACGGGCCACTACGCGCAGCTCGAGACCGGTCCGGACGGGTTGATCGAGATGCACCGCGCGGTCGACCACGGCAAGGACCAGTCGTACGTGCTCGGCGTGCTGACACAGGCGCAGCTGGCGCATTCGCTCTTTCCTCTGGGCGGTTCGACGAAGGACGTGGTGCGTGCCGAGGCCGATCGCCGTGGTTTGGCGGTCGCTCACAAGCCCGACAGCCATGACATCTGCTTCATCTCCGACGGCGACACAGCCGGCTGGCTCCGCGACAAGCTTGGTGCCGGTTCCGGTGAGATCGTGGACACGTCCGGTGAGGTGCTCGGCAGCCACGAGGGAACGTTTGGCTTCACGATCGGGCAACGCCGCGGGTTGCACATCGGGAAGCCCGCGCCGGACGGCAAGCCACGCTACGTTCTCGACATCGAGCCGGTGTCGGGCCGGGTGACGGTCGGCTCGCGCCATGACCTCGCCGTCGACCACCTCACGGCGATCAAGCCGCGCTGGTGCGGCTCCGTGCCAGTTGGCGAGCTGGCGTGCACGGTGCAGCTACGTGCCCATGGTGAAGAGCACCGCGCGGTGGCGCAGGTGGTGGGCAGCGAGGTCGAGATCGCACTGGTCGATCCCGCCAGCGGGATCGCGCCCGGCCAGGCGGCGGTCATCTACTCCGGCACCCGGGTCGTCGGCAGCGCCACGATCGCGACCACACGTCGCCTGACCACCGTCTGACGCGTCCCCACTAAGGTCACGCCATGACCAACCACGCCACCGGTCTCGGGTCGATGCCGGGCGAGGACATCGCCGAGAGCATGCGGATCGTGCTCGGTGAGGCAGGCGCCTTCCCGTATGTCCCGGAGCTTCCGGCGCGCGGAGCCACCGCGACGATGATCGGTCGCACGCTCGCCCTGGTGACGGAGCTGGGCGTCGACCTGCAGCCGGCGGGGTGGCGGCTCACGGATGCCCCGGGACTCGACCACCGTCGGGCCGCGTCGCTGCTCGCGCAGGATCTCGACACGGTGGAGGAGCTCAGCGCCGGTCACGACGGCCCGTTCAAGCTGCAGGTCGCCGGGCCATGGACCCTGGCCGCCACGGTCGAGCGGCCACGCGGCGACAAGGTGCTGGCAGATCACGGCGCGCGTCGTGAGCTGGCGCAGGCGCTGGCCCAAGGAGTGCAGGACCATGTCGGCGACGTGCGCCGGCGTACCGGCAGCGCCACGATCGTCGTCCAGGTCGACGAACCGGCGCTTCCGGCGGTGCTTGCCGGTGCAGTCCCGACGGCCAGCGGCTTCGGTCGGCACCGCACGGTCACGCCTGCGGACTCGGCTGCCGCCTTGGGGTGGGTCGTCGATGCGGCGATCGCTGCTGAAGCCGTACCGGTGGTGCACTGCTGTGCCGAGGGGCTGCCGTGGGCAGTGCTGGGGGAGACGCGGGTGCAGGCGGTGTCGTTCGACCTCTCCAAAATCAGCCGCGGCGAGTACGACGACATCGCCGAGTGGGTCGATTCCGGGCGGCAGGTATGGCCAGGTGTCGTGCCGGTGACCGAACCGGAGCGCCGGCCGACGGACGCCGATCTGACCAAGCAGCTGCTGGCGTGGTGGGCACACCTCGGCTACAGCGACGTGGAGACGCTGCCGCCTATGACCGTGACCCCGGCCTGTGGGCTCGCTGGAGCGTCACCCGCGTGGACTCGACAGGCCCTGCAGCTTGCCACCGCCGTCGCCCAGAACCTGTCGGTGGAGCAGGGCAAGATAGACGCATGACGCCCGAGGTCGCGGCCGCTCCTACCGAAGCCAAGGAGCGCCATGCTGAGATGGCGGAGGTGGTCGAGGGCCACCGGCTGCGCTACCACACCCTCGACGCGCCGACCGTCAGCGACGGCGAGTACGACGCCCTGATCCGCGAGCTCAACGCGCTCGAGGACGCCTACCCCGAGCTTCGCACCCCTGACTCCCCGACGCAGAAGGTCGGCGGTGACGTGTCGACACTCTTCACACCGGTCGAGCATGCCGAGCGGATGATGAGCCTCGACAACGCCTTCTCAGCTGACGACCTCGCCTCCTGGGCAGCCCGCCTCGAGCGCGACGGTGCTGCCGACGCTGACTTCCTGGTCGAGCTGAAGGTCGACGGCGTGGCGATCAACCTCACCTACGAGAACGGTCGTCTGGTGCGCGGCGCCACCCGTGGCGACGGTCGGGTGGGAGAGGACGTCACCCCCAACGTGCGCACGATCACGGGCATCCCGGCGCGGCTGTCAGGCAGCGACGGCTTTCCCGTGCCTGAGCTCGTCGAGGTGCGAGGAGAGGTCTTCTTCCCCGTCGAGGCGTTTAAGCGGCTCAACGCGTCGCTCGTCGAGGCAGGCAAGCCGCCGTACTCCAACCCCCGCAACTCCGCTGCAGGGTCGCTGCGGCAGAAGGATCGCAAGATCACCAAGACGCGTCCGCTGCGGATGGTCTGCCACGGGCTCGGCAAGCGCACAGGCTTCGAGCCGACGCGTCAGTCGCAGGCATACGAAGCGCTCGCGGCGTGGGGCCTGCCGACCAGTGCCCAGGCGAAGGTCGTCAAGGGGCTCGGCGCCGTCCAGGAGTTCATCGCCTACTACGGCGAACAGCGTCACGACGTCACCCACGAGATCGACGGGGTGGTCGTGAAGGTCGACCAGGTCTCGCTGCAGCGCCGGCTCGGCTCGACCTCACGGGCGCCGCGTTGGGCGATCGCGTTCAAGTACCCGCCCGAAGAAGTCACCACCAAGCTTCTGGAGATCACCGTCAACGTCGGTCGCACCGGCCGGGTCACGCCCTACGGCCGAATGGAACCCGTCCGAGTCGCCGGGTCCACGGTCGAGTTCGCGACTCTGCACAATGCCTCGGAGGTCAAGCGCAAAGGAGTCTGGGTCAAGGACACGGTGGTGCTCCGCAAGGCCGGTGACGTGATCCCCGAGATCGTCGGACCGGTGATCGACCTGCGGCCCGACGACGCCTACGAGTTCCAGATGCCGACCCGGTGTCCCGAGTGCGACACCACCCTTGCACCGTCAAGGGAGGGCGATGCCGACATCCGCTGCCCGAACTCCAGGTCATGTCCCGCCCAGCTGCGCGAGCGCGTCTTCCACGTTGCCGGCCGTGGGGCCTTCGACATCGAGGTCCTCGGCTATGAGGCCGCGGTCGCCCTGCTCGAAGCGCGGGTGATCCGCGACGAGGGTGATCTCTTCTCGCTCGACGAGGCGACGCTGCTGCAGGTACCGCTCTTCACCCGGGCACCCAAGAAGGGGGAGGGTGAGCAGCCCGTGCTTTCGGCCAACGGCAGGCGGCTCCTCGACAACCTCGACCGAGCCAAGCAGCAACCGCTGTGGAGGGTGATGGTCGGCCTCTCGATCCGGCATGTCGGCCCTACCGCCGCCCGGGCTCTGGCCGAGTCGTTCGGCTCGCTGGAGGAGATCCAGAAGCAGGCGAAGGACAACAACGTCGAGAAGCTCGCGGCAGCCGACGGTGTCGGCACCACGATCGCAGAGTCGATCGTCGAGTGGTTCGCCGTCGACTGGCACCAGGAGGTGGTGCGCAAGTGGCGGGCGGCAGGCGTCACCACGGTCGACGTGCGCGACGGCTCGATTACCCGCACGCTCGAAGGCATGTCGATCGTCGTCACCGGCTCGCTCGACTCCTGGTCGCGTGACCAGGCCAAGGAGGACATCGTCGCACGTGGCGGCAAGGCCAGCGGGTCGGTGTCGAAAAGCACCGCGTTCGTAGTCGTCGGCGAGGCACCGGGCACGAAGTACGACAAGGCCGTCGCGCTCAAGCTGCCGATCCTCGACGAGGAGGGTTTCGCCGTTCTGCTAGGAGAGGGTCCAGAGTCCGCTCGCGCGGTGGCTCAGGTCGGCGAGGCATGAGCGGCCTGACCCCGGACCGGTCGCCCTACGACGGCAGGCACGACGACCTGCCCGAAGGCGTGGACCCGCTCGGCGTGCCGCGGCGCGACACCGGCCGAAACGCGTTCATCTTCGTCGCCGCCGTGGTCGTGGCCACGCTGGCGTTGATCTTCACCCTCGGCTATATCGTCTACCACCAGCTGTCGCAGTCGGACTCCGAAGGTG
>JACCVA010000062.1 GCA_013698435.1 Nocardioidaceae bacterium
CGTTGATCCGGTCGAGTGCCCAAAGAGCGTCGGAGACCGGGTCGGGCGTCCCGTGCTCGGCGTTCCATCCCCGAAACCGGTAGCGCAGCAGGTAGACGGCGCACTGGGGAGCGGCCTGACGCAAACCGAAGTAGATGTCGAACATGCGAACGTAGGAGAGCTGCCAGCGAGACGTCGGCATGTGGCTGCGCTCGCGTCCGCCGTGCAGCACCAGCACTGCCGAGGGAGCGCCTTTGCGGCCACCGCGAAGCGACAGGGAACGAGTCTCAGTCATGCGAGACATCATCGCTGAGGCCGCGTGGGAAGGCCTTCCTGGGGCCACGAGCCGTTGCCGTCGGTCGCCGCAGACCTCTAGTGTCGGGTGCCATGTCGACGCATCGCCGCTTGTCCACCGCGCTCACAGCAACCGCAGTCAGCACCATGGTCTGCATCTTGGCCATCGCTCCGCTCGCCACCGCCCACGGCGACCATTCAGAGGGCCGTCGGGACGCGCCGCACTCGACGTACGACTGGCGGATCACGCCGACGGGGAGCGGCGATGAGTTCCGTGGGATCTTCGTGGTCGACCGGCGTACGGCGTGGGTCAGCGGCGAGAACGGCACGGTGCTGCGCACGACGGACGCGGGCGCCTCGTGGAGTGACGTCTCCCCGGTCGACGCGGCGGGGCTCGCGCTGCGCGACGTGGAGGCGTTCGATGACGAGCGCGCGGTGACGCTGTCGATCGGCCCCGGCGCCGACTCGCGCATCTATGCGACCGATGACGGTGGGCAGAGCTGGACCGAGACGTTTCGCAACACCGAGCCCACGGCGTTCTACGACTGCATGGCGTTCGGCCCCGGCGGCCGTGGACTCGCTCTCAGCGACCCGGTCGACGGTTACTTCCGCCTCGCCCGCACAACGGACTATGGCCGCACCTGGGCGGTACAGAGCGACGCGGGGATGCCCACTGCCGAAGACGGCGAGTTCGCCTTCGCTGCCAGCGGCACCTGCGTCGTGTCCGGCCCCGGTCACACCTACTGGTTCGCGACGGGCGGCGTGGACCAGCCCCGCATCTTCCGCTCTGCTGACGGCGGTCGATCGTGGTCGGCCACCGAGACGCGGCTGCGTGGCGGGCTGTCGTCCGGTGTCTACTCGATCGACTTCCGCGACCCCCGACACGGCGTCATCGTCGGTGGGGACTACGCCGACGAGGACAACGGCCAGCACGCCGCAGCGGTGTCGCGTGACGGTGGTCGCACGTGGGAGCTGAGCGACGTGCCCGTCAGCGGCTACCGCTCCGGAGTCGCCTACGCCAACGGTCGCACTGTGATCGCGGTCGGTCCGAACGGCAGCGACGTGAGCTTCGACGGCGGACGGACGTGGCAGTCGTTCGACGATGACCGCTATGACGGGGTCCAGTGCGCACGGAGCGCCTGCTGGGCGTCGGGCACCGACGGCCGCGTCGCCCGCCTGAACCGCTGACCACGCGCCGCCGCGGGCACCGTCACTCGGTTACACGCGCGCGGATGGCGGGCGTCACTACGTCGCGATGCCTCCTGCGCGACACCCGGCTGGTGATCGCCTACCTCGCTGCGTTACTTGCGCTCGGCGTATGGGGGCTCGTCCGGCTGGTCAGCTGAAGGCCCCACGTGCGGTGGTCAGGAGCGCTGGCGTACCGCTTCGTACAGGACGACGGCTGCTGAGGTGGCAACGTTGAGAGAGTTCACCCGACCGAACATGGGCAGCCTCGCCACGGCGTCGGCCGCTGCGAGCCAGCTGGAGCTCACCCCCTCGTGCTCGGCGCCGACGACGATTGCCGTCGGCCCGGTCAGGTCGATGTCGGTGATCAGCGCGTCGGCGTCGGGGGACGCCACCACGATCTGCAACTCACGCTCGTGGAGGTATGCCACGACTGAGGCTGTCGTGTCTGCGGCGATCGGAACCGCGAACACGGTGCCCTTGCTGGCGCGGACGACGTTCGGGTTGCCCCAGTCTGCGACCGGGGACGCAGCGATCACAGCGTCGACACCAGCCGCCTCGGCGGTGCGCAGCATGGCGCCCAGGTTGCCGGGCTTCTCGACGCCTTCGCACACCAGCACAAGGGGAATGTCCGGCAGGGTGAGGTCGCCCAACCCGCAGGCGGGATCGGCGACGACGGCGAGCCAACCGTCTGGGCCTTCGCGGTACGACGCCTTCGCGAACGCCGCCTTGCCCAGCGACACGACCTCTGCCCCGGCGCGGGCGGCTTCGTCGACAAGCGTCAGCCTGTCCTGGTCGACAAGGTCGGGGGAGTAGAACAGGGCGCGCACCGTGACACCGGCATCGAGCGCGAGCCGCAGCTCGTCGTACCCCTCGATCAGGGTGAGGCCCTCGTCATCGCGAGTACGTCGCTTGCGCAGGCTCACCAGCCACTTGACTCGGGAGTTGGTCTGGCTGGTGATCTGTGCAGGCTGGTCCATGTCGGGCGCGCTCATCACAACGAACTATGGCGCACGGGGTTCTAGCTAGAGTCGCGAAGATGCGCATCCACCTGGTCCGGCACGGGCGCTCCGCGACCGACCCGACAAGGGCCGCCAAGGACTGGGGTCTGCACGAGGACGCGGCGGCCGGCATCCATCGGCTTCGTGACAGCGGCGCCTTGCCCGGCACAGCGCTCTGGTTCACATCGTCGGAGCGCAAAGCCGTCGAGACCGCGGCCCTGCTGGGCGCAAGGGATGCGGTCGGGCTCGACGGCATCCGCGAGGCCGAGCGGTCAGCCGGATGGCTTCCCGGCGACGAGTTCGGGGCGGCGGTGCGTCGTTCGTTCGAGCGGCCCGAGCAGCCGGCTGTCCCGGGCTGGGAGCCGTTAGCCGCCACCCGGGCGCGCGTCGTCGACGCCGTTCGATCGACGATCACCACGGTCGCGCAGCGCGCCGCGGCCGCCGACATCGCCCTCGTCGGCCATGGCACAGCCTGGACGATGCTGGTATCCGAGCTCACTGGTACGCCGGCCGATCTGGAGGCATGGGCGCGGCTGTCGATGCCCGACCATTGCAGCCTCGACCTTGACGGTTCGCGCCCGGTTGACGGCACCGCCAGCATCGCGTCCAGGTGGGGCAGCTGGGATGACCCGGCGGTGCCGCCGTAGCGCGCTTGCGTCGGCGTACCGGCCGCTGCGCCCATGAGAGACTTGCGGTGCCATGCCGGAGTCCATCAAGACCTTGCCGCTCGTGTTCGACGAGCCGCGCAAAGCCAAGAAACCCCCGCGTCATCTCGCCGACCTCACCGCTGCCGAACGCAAGGCCGCCGTCGAGTCTGCGGGGCTGCCCGGCTACCGCGCCCGACAGGTCTCACACCATTACTTCTCCCGGCTCGTCGACGACCCGGGAGAGATGACCGACCTGCCGGCCGACCTGCGCGCGCCGCTTGCGGCGGCGCTGCTGCCGGAGCTGCTCACGCCGATGCACACGCTGGAGGCCGACGGCGGCACTACCCGCAAGACGCTCTGGAAGCTGCACGACGGTGCGCTCGTCGAATCCGTACTGATGCGCTATCCCGGGCGTGTCACCATCTGCGTCTCGTCGCAAGCGGGTTGCGGCATGGCGTGCCCGTTCTGCGCGACCGGCCAAGGCGGGCTGCAGCGAAGCATGAGCACCGGCGAGATCATCGAGCAGGTGCTTGCGGGGGCCCGGTCACTCGCGCGCGGCGAGATACCCGGTGGTCCGGGCCGGGTCTCCAACGTGGTCTTCATGGGCATGGGCGAGCCGATGGCCAACTACAAGGCTGTCATCGAGTCCGTACGCCGGATGACCGAACCAGCACCCGACGGCCTCGGCATGTCAGCCCGTGGCATCACGGTGTCGACCGTCGGCTTGGTGCCGCGCATGCTGCAGCTCGCAGAGGAGGGCATCGCGGTGACTCTTGCGCTGTCCCTGCACGCGCCTGACGACGAGCTGCGCAACGAGCTCGTTCCGATTAACACCCGGTGGAGCGTGCACGAGGCCGTCGCAGCTGCGTGGAACTACGCCAAGGTAACCAAGCGCCGCGTGTCCGTCGAGTACGCCCTGATCAAGGACATCAACGACCAGGCCTGGCGGGCCGACCTTCTCGGTGACGTGCTCAGGTCGTACGGCGACTGGGGCTGGGTCCACGTGAACCTGATTCCGCTCAACCCCACTCCCGGCTCGAAGTGGACGGCGTCGCGACCTGAGGACGAGCGTGAGTTCGTCCGCCGGCTGGAGCTGAAAGGCATCTCGACGACGGTCCGCGACACTCGCGGCCGGGAGATCGACGGCGCCTGCGGCCAGCTCGCGGCCACCACCGCCGCAACGTGACCGAGGTCGTCTCCGCGGCGCTGTCAGTCGGTGGGCTCGAACCTCCGAAGCTCATCGCCTCCGACCTCGACGGCACTCTTCTCGACAGTGCGGGTCAGCTGTCGCGCCGCACCGCGGATGCGTTGACGGCGGTGCAGGCAATGGGGATCGGGCTCGTCATCGCGACGGCGCGCCCCCCGCGGTGGATGCACGACCTCGCCGAGATCATCGGCGACCACGGCGTCGTGATCTGTTCCAACGGCGCCTTTGTTTACGACGTACCTCACCGAACGGTGCTGGCGGAGCGGTCGCTTACCACAGCGGTCGTGACCGAGCTGGTGGCCGCGTTGCGTGCGGCGATCCCCGGCATCGCATTCGCGGTCGAGAGCGCGACCGGGTTCAGCCGCGAGCCGGTGTACGTCGACGTGCACCGGGCCGCGCCTGACACCCCGGTCCGTGACATCGCCAACCTGCTCGAGCCGTTGCCGGGCAAGCTGCTCGCCCGCGCACCCGAGCTCGACCCGGACGAGTTCATCGCCGCGGTCACCGATGTGGTCGGCGACGCCGCAGTCGTGAACTATTCCGGCGCAAGCGGCCTCGCCGAGATCAGCGCGGCCGGGGTCACCAAGGCCGCGGTGCTCGCCGATTGGGCGGCGGAGCGCGGCGTGGGTGCGGAGGACGTATGGGCGTTCGGTGACATGCCCAACGACCTGGCCATGCTGGTTTGGGCCGGCACGTCGTTCGCGGTGGCCAACGCCCATGCCGACGTGTGCGCGGCGTCGACGTACACCATCGGGAGCAACGACGACGACGGCGTCGCGCAGGTCGTCGAGCTGCTGCTCAGCCCGTCATCAGACTGACGGCGTCCTCGACGTCGTCGACAAGGTGCAGTGCGGTGGCCATCGGGCGGTCTGCCGCCAGCCGTTCGAGCAGCGGCCAGGCGGGCAGCTCTTCGGTCCAGTACCGCTTGCCGACCAGCACCATCGGCGTCAACGCATGTTCGGCGGCGTAGTAGTTCTCGCACGCGTCCTGGAAGATCTCCTGCACCGTGCCTGCTGCTCCCGGCAGGAACACGATGCCGGCGTTGCAATGTCGGAGCAGGGTGTCCTCCCGCAGCGAGTTCTGGAAGTACTTCGCGATCGACGACGCGAACACGTTCGGCGGCTCGTGGCCGTAGAACCACGTGGGGATGCCGAGTGAGTCCCGCCCGTCGGGCCAGCGCCGGCGCACGTCGAAGGCGGCGCGCGCCCACGCGGTCACCGACGGTTTGAACGTCGGCACCGCGGCGAGCGTCGTCAGCGCCTCGTCGATCGCCGAGTCGGCTGGGAGGTAGGCGCCCAGGTTCGCCGCCTCCATCGCGCCGGGACCGCCGCCGCTGGCGACGTAGAAGCCGCGCTCGACGGCGGCCCGACCGAACCGCGCTGCGTCGGCATACCGCGGATCGGTGCGTTCCCACGCGTGGCCACCCATCACGCCGGCCACCTGCTTGTCACCAAGGAGCTCTTCGAGCGCGTCGTCGATCGCATGGTCGTGCAGCGCGCGACCGAGATGACGCGACAGGTCGTCGTCCGACTCGAGCGTCCACCCGTAGACGAGGGCATCGGGTGTCTCGTCGTAGCCCGACTCACCGATGCCCGAGTAGAGCTCCTCGGGGGTGTAGACCTCCGCCCGGTAAGGGTCGAACGGCAGCGCAGGGATGGTAGGGAAGAGCAGGGCCCCGCCGCTGCGAAGGTGCGCCTCCGCCTCGTCGGAGACCGCGCTGCCGAGGAAGATGGCGTTGGCAGGCTGCAGCCGGAGAAGCTGGGGCGTCCGCGCCTTCAGGTCTACGCCCTGCACCCGCCAGCCGCCCATGCTGGAGGCACCGGTCGCCACCTGTGCGTCGAAATCGTCCAAGGACTCGATCTCGACGGTCCGCCGGCTGCGTGGGGGCACCCGCCCGAGCCTAACGGCGCAGCGCCGGCGATCACCAAGCCTGCGCGAGGAGCTCGGCCAGCAGCTCCTCCGCATCGGCATCGAGACCACGCGAGGCGAACCATCGGCAGACGTTGCGGCAGTCGCGCAACAGAAACTCCACGCCGTTGGGGTTGCCCACGATGTCGATGACTTGGGGGAGGTCGATGATCACGAGCCGGTCAGCTCGCGCCAGCACGTTGTATGCCGACAGGTCCCCGTGTGCGAGCCCGCGTCGTGCCAGCACTGACATCGCTTCTCTCAGCTGGTCGAAGTACGACCGCACGGTCGCGACCGGCGGTCGTAGCTGCGCCAGTCGTGGTGCGGCCGCGCCGTCGACCTCGATGAACTCCATCAGGATCTCGGTGCCGTCAATCTGCACCGGATAAGGAACCGGTAGGCCCGCCGACCACAGCGAGCTCAGCGCGCCGAACTCGTGCCGCGCCCATTCGCCAGCCCGCACCTCACGCCCGAAAGCACTGCTCCGGGCCGCGGCGCGCGCCTCGCGGCTCTTCTGGATCCGGCGACCTTGGGTGTAGCCGTCGTCGCGGGAGAAAAGTCGGTGGTCGACGCTGCGATAACGCTTCGCAGCCAGCACCGACGACCGGTCGGGCGATCCCGGCACCGCACGCTCGACGAGAAGGACGTCAGCTTCCTTGCCTGACTTGAGCATGCCGAGCTCGGTGTCGACGGCACCATCGTCGGTGACGACCCAGTCGGGCCGCGGCTCAGGGCCGTGCTCGCCCTTGGTGACCGACGACCAGGTGGACCAGCGTTGGTGGTCGCCGAGGTCGCCGAGGGCTTCGAACGAGAAACCGTCCATGGACGGCCCGGGAAAGGTGGGGTCAGGGGAAGGCGGTTCAACAAGAGAACCAGGTGGACTCATGGTGGAGTGCTCCTCGAGCATTGCGCGAGGCACCGACCACGGCTAGCTAGCGGAGCGTCAACCTCGCAGGGACAGGGGCGCAGAACCCCAGGACAGTGCTGGACATGTGACGCCTCCTTCGCTCGAGCGCGGACCGGAGTCCGCACGACCTTCGTGCGTAAGGCTCGCACAGGGCCGGGACGTTCGCCAACCGGACTTGTCCATGTAACGACTTGGCTGAGAGTTTGTCGCTGTTGTTGAGATTTCCCTCAACGTCACTTAGAGTGATGGACGGCAAGGAGAAAACTTCACCCAGACCCTGGCGCTTGGAGGCAGCTCGGCGGTCGCGAATTGCTTTTGAGGAGGCACGTCACCGCCCCGGAGGAATTGGACACTCCCGTCCATCCTCCCGTGAAGTTGGGAGACGGCTTGGTCCGTCTCGTCCCCGCCCCGAAAGGAACACGAAGCGATGCCTTCGTCACCCAAGAACCACCGAATGCGTGCCATCTCCGCCGCATTCGCTTCCTCCGCACTGGCGTTTGGTGGAGCCGTAGCTTTGATGGGACCCGAGGCCGGGTCCGCATCCAGCCACCGCGAGGCTCCCCAGATCGTCTCCGACCCGCAAGCCGACAACACGGACACATACGCGTTCGTCAGCCCGGACAAGCAGGACACCGTCACGCTCGTCGCGAACTGGCTGCCCCTCGAGGAGCCAGCCGGTGGGCCGAACTTCTACACGTTCGCTGACGACGCCCACTACAACATCAAGATCGACAACAACGGCGACGCCAAAGAAGACATCACCTACCAGTGGGACTTCTCGACCACCGACAACCGCGGGCTCGACACGTTCCTTTACAACAACGGCCCCGTGGCGTCCTTCAACGACAAGACCTTGTTGGTGAAGCAGACCTACACCTTGACCAAGATCACTGGCGGCAAGTCCAGAGTGCTTGCGAAGAACGTCCCGGTGGCTCCCTCGAACGTCGGGGCTGCCTCCATGCCGGACTACGCCGCGCTGCGCGACGAAGCCATCCAGCCGACATCCGTCGCTGGGGAGAGCACCTTCGCCGGCCAAGCCGACGACCCGTTCTTCTTGGACCTGCGTGTCTTTGACCTGCTGTACGGCGCCGACCTGAGCGAGACCGGCACCGACACGCTGTCTGGCTACAACGTCAACAGCATTGCCCTGCAGACGCCGATCAAGAACCTCACCGGCGGCAAGGGTGACCCGGTCATCGGGGTCTGGAGCACCACCGACCGCCCCGGCATCAAGATGCAGAACGCCGACGGCACACAGTCCTACAAGGGCGACTTCGTACAGGTCTCCCGCCTGGGCAACCCCCTGGTCAACGAGGTCGTCATCCCCGCTGGCCTGAAGGACGCATTCAACGCGTTGGCACCTGAGAACGACGCCAGTGTCCCGGAGGCTGTCGCCCGGGTGAACGACCCCGAGGTCCCGAAGCTGATCGAGGCGATCTACGGCATTCCTGCGCCGAAGGCTCCTCGTGACGACCTGTTCGCGGTGTTCCTCACCGGAGTCAAGGGTCTGAACATGCCCAAGGGCAAGGTCCAGCCTGCGGAAATGTTGCGACTGAACACGTCGATCCCACCGACTGCTGAGCCGAACCGTCTCGGGGTGCTGGCTGGTGACACCCAGGGCTTCCCGAACGGACGCAGGCTCACTGACGACGTGGTCGACATCGAGATCCAGGCGCTC
>JACCVA010000375.1 GCA_013698435.1 Nocardioidaceae bacterium
TCGTCGGCTCGTCCAGCAGCAACGTCTCGGCTTGGCTGAAGAGGATGCGTGAGAGCTCGATCCGACGCCGTTGGCCACCCGACAACGTCTGCAGCGGCTGGCCGAGCACTCGGTCGGGCAGGCCAAGGCTGGCGGCGATCTGGGCTGCCTCGGACTCCGCCGCGAACCCTCCGGCGGCATGTAGTTCCGCGTCCGCGTGGGTGTAGCGGCGCATCGCCTTCTCGGCGAGGCCGGTGTCGCTGCTTCCCATCTGCTGTTCGGCGTGCCGCAACCGGCGTACGACGTCGTCGAGACCACGTGCCGACAGGATCCGGTCACGCGCGAGGACGCTCAGGTCGCCGGTACGCGGGTCCTGCGGAAGGTACCCCACCGAACCCACCCGGGTGACCTTGCCGCTGAACGGCTCCGTCTCCGCCGCCAGCACCCGGGTCATCGTCGTCTTGCCGGCACCGTTGCGCCCGACAAGACCGACCTTGTCACCCGGTCCGATCCGGAAGGACGCCTCGTCCACCAGGATCTGAGCGCCCGCGCGAATGTGCAGCTGATGGGCGGTGATCATGGGGAGGACACGCGGTGCCTTTCGGGAGACGGCGTACGCCGAGAGCGAACGGGCCAGGGCCGCACGTCGAGATGCCCGGCACGTACATGCCGGGCATGATCGGTCGCGCCTGTGGAGGACGTATCTCCTAGGCTACAGGCGCAGAGCCGGTCGCCCGACCAGCCGCGACCGTACGGAAGCCTCGGAAGGACGAGCACCATGAAGTTCAACCCCAAGGCCCGGCTCGACCGCAGCCAGATGCGCAAGCGCGGTCGTGGCAGCAGTGGAGGCGGTGGCTTCCCGATGCCAGGCGGCGCGGGAGGTTCCGGGGGCGGCCTCCCCCTCCCGATGGGTGGCGGCGTCGTCGGCGTCATCGTGCTGATCGTCATCCTGCTGGCTGCCACCAAGTGCGGCGCCAACCTGCCCGGTGGTGGCACCGACACGGGGAGCCAGGACACCGGCTCGACCGACGCCGCCGGTGAGACCACGTGCCAGTCGGGGGCGGATGCCAACGACCGACAGGAGTGCGCCCTGCTCGCGACTGTCAACTCCGTCCAGGACTACTGGAGCCGCGCGCTTCCGGAACAGGCCCAGGTCGAGTACGAGCAGGCCCAGTGGCAGGACTTCTCCGGCACCCTGAGCACCGGCTGCGGGCAGGCGTCTTCGGCGACCGGTCCCTTCTACTGCCCGGTCGACAAGGGTGTCTACCTCGACCAGAGCTTCTTCGACGACATGCTGGAGGGTCAGCTGGGCGCCAAGGGCGGCGACTTCGCCGAGGCCTATGTCGTTGCTCACGAGTACGGCCACCACGTCCAAGACCTGCTCGGCACCTTGTCGAAGTACCAGAGCCGCGAGACCGGGCCCACCAGCCCGTCGGTGCGGATCGAGCTGCAGGCGGACTGCTATGCCGGGTTGTGGGCGCAGGCCGCCACTTCGACGAAGGACAGCAACGGCGAGGTCTTCATCCTGGAGATCACCGAGACCGACATCAGCGAGGCCATCGACGCGGCAACCGCCGTCGGCGACGACAAGATCCAGGAGCAGTCGTCGGGCCGCGTCAACCCCGAGCAGTGGACCCACGGGTCGGCCGAGGAGCGGGTCCGGTGGTTCACGACCGGCTTGGAGTCGGGGCAGCTGGAGGACTGCGACACGTTCTCCACCAACGAGCTCTGAGCGCTCGGCGTACGCCGACCGATCAGCGGTCGGCGTCCGGGTCCCGAAGGTGCACGGTGACCGACCGCGCCGCGAGCACGGCCTTGGCAAGCACGTCGCGGTTCGGGTCGGCAAAGCCTCCGAGCCACCGCTGAGGACGCGCTGCCAACGGCCGCAGCCGAGGTTGTTCGAGCACCGCCCCGAGAGCCTGCCGATCTCCTCCCGTTCCGACCATGGCGAGCCCGGCGGCGTGCGGGAGCAACAGCCGAGCGGCGTGCTCGGCCGCGGCGTCGAAGGCGGCTTTCGCCTGGTTGTCGCGACGGTTGGCGAAGCGGTGCTGTGACCAGCCGCCGGCCTTCGTCTTCCCCTGCACGTGCCGGCGTCCGATCTTGGAGTCCACCGTCTCGGCGCCGGTCACCCGCGCCACCGCGAACCCGCCGCGGCGAACCAGGATGATGCCGAGCCGCCAGGGCCGGGCCAGATGAGCGAAGACGTCCTCCAGGCTCGTCAGCCCCGCGCTGTCGAAAGGGAGGGTGATCGTGACCCGCGAACCGTCGGGACCGGTCGCCTCGACGGTGCCGTTGCGCACCATCCAGGCGGTCTGCGGGTGGCGGGCGTCGTAGCGCTCGACCCACCCGGCCAGGCGCTCCCACGCCACCTCGACCGAGCGCTGCGTGCCCCCGGTGGTGTCAGGCAGCGGGAGACCTGCGGTAGCCCGGCAGCAGCTCGTCGACACGTACGTCGGTCATGATCACATTCCCTTGTAAGCGGAGGGATCCAAGCGTTGGCGGGAGCAGTCTATTCACACTCCACGTCACCGAAGGCTCGGTCATCGAAACCACAGCGGAGCGGCGGCTGACGTCAGACGTTGAAGCCGAGGGCGCGCAGCATCTCGCGTCCCTCGTCGGTGATCTTGTCCGGACCCCACGGTGGCATCCAGACCCAGTTGATCTTGAAGTCGTTGACGAGACCCTCGAGTGCTGTGCGTGTCTGGTCCTCGATGACGTCCGTCAGCGGGCACGCGGCCGACGTCAACGTCATGTCGATGGTGGCCACGGTGGCCTCGTCGAGGCTCACCCCGTAGATGAGGCCGAGGTCGACGACGTTGATGCCGAGCTCAGGGTCGACGACGTCCTTGAGCGCCTCGATCACGTCGTCGTTCGACACCGAGGACGAATCGGGGGTCAGGTCGACCTCGGGCAGGTCGGTCGTGTCATGAGTCATGTCTTACCTCCGATTCGGAGACGGCCTTCGCCGTCGCGTCCTTCCAGGCCATCCACCCGAGCAGCGCGCACTTGATCCGCGCCGGGAACTTGGCAACGCCAGCGAAGGCGATGCCGTCCTCGAGCACGTCCTCGTCGGGTTCCACCTTGCCACGGCTTTGCATCAGCTCCATGAAGGAGTCGTGTATCTCCATCGCGTCGTCGACCTTCTTGCCGATCACGAGGTCGGTGAGCACCGAGGTCGACGCCTGCGAGATCGAGCAGCCTTCGGCGGCGTACGACACGTCCTCGACGACGCCGTCAGCGACGTGCACCCGGAGGGTGACCTCGTCACCGCATGTCGGGTTGACGTGGTGCACCTCAGCCTCGTACGGCTCGCGCAGTCCGGCGTGGTGGGGGGCTCGGTAGTGGTCGAGGATGATCTCCTGGTAGAGGCTCTGGAGGTCCATCAGCCGCTGCTCTCCTCGGGAGTCGTCGAGGTCATGACCGGACCTTGAAGAAACGCTTCGTCTGCTCGATTCCTTCCACCAGCGCGTCGATCTCTAGCGGCGTCGTGTAGAGGTAGAAGGACGCCCGCGTCGACGACTGCACGCCGAAACGTGCGTGCGCCGGCTTGGCGCAGTGGTGACCGGCGCGGACGGCGACACCCAGCGAGTCCAGCACCTGACTGACGTCGTGGGGGTGCACGCCGTCGATCTCGAAGCTGACCGCTCCGCCGCGGTCGACCGCTTCGGTGGGACCGAGGATCGTCAACCCGTCCACCTCACGCAGCCGGTCGAGCGCGTACGCCGTGATCGCATGCTCGTGCTGAGCGACTCGGTCCATCCCGATCGCGGACAGGTAGTCGACCGCCGCAGCCAATCCGATCGCTTCCACGATCGGCGGGGTGCCCGCCTCGAACTTCGCGGGCAGTGGCGCCCACGTCGATCCCTGCATCGTGACGGTCTCGATCATCGAGCCGCCACCGAGGAAGGGCGGTAACGCGTCGAGGATCTCGGTGCGCCCCCACAGCACCCCGATGCCGGTCGGACCCACCATCTTGTGCCCGGTGAAAGCGATGAGATCCGCGCCGAGTGCTGCGACGTCGACAGGCAGCTGCGGCACGGCTTGGGAGGCGTCCACGACGACGAGCGCCCCCACCTCGTGGGCGCGGCGGATGATGGTCTCGAGCGGGTTGACGGTGCCCAGCATGTTGGACACCCAGACCAGCGACACGACCTTTGTGCGCTCGTTGATGAGCTCGTCGATGTGTGACATGTCGAGTCGGCCCTCGTCGGTGAGCCCGAACCACCGCAGCGACGCACCGGTGCGCTCGGTCAGCAGCTGCCAGGGCACGATGTTGGAGTGGTGCTCCATCTCGCTGATGACGACCTCATCACCCGCGCCGACGGAGTACTGTCCCTGTGCCCAGCACAGCGTGTTCGCGACCAGGTTGAGCGCCTCGGTCGAGTTCTTCGTGAAGATCACCTCCGAGGAGTCGGGGGCGTTGATGAAGGCGGCGATCTTGACGCGGGCGACTTCGTACGCCTGGGTCGCCGCGTCACCGAGCTGGTGCACGGCTCGGCCTACGTTGGAGTTGGCCTGTTCGTAGTGGGCAGTCATCGCGTCGATGACCTGACGGGGCTTCTGTGACGTGTTGGCACTGTCGAGATAGACGAGCGGCCGGTCACCGTCGAGGCGCCGAGCCAGGATCGGGAAGTCGCCCCGGATCCGGTCGGTGTCGAGCAGACCGCTGGGGGCCGTGCTCTGCATCGTCATTCGTTGAGCTCCGTTCCTCGCCTCGGTGGTGAGCGCCGCTCAGACGCTCGCCCGGGTGTACTTGTCATAGCCTTCGGCCTCCAGCTGCTCGGCAAGCTCGGAGCCACCCTCCTCGGCAATGCGGCCGGCAACGAAGACGTGCACGAAGTCGGGCTGGATGTAGCGCAGGATCCGCGTGTAGTGGGTGATCAGCAAGACACCGCGGTCGCCTTGGGCACGGAAGCGGTTGACGCCTTCCGAGACGACGCGCAGTGCGTCGATGTCGAGGCCGGAGTCGGTCTCGTCGAGGATGGCGAACTTGGGGTTGAGCAGCTCGAGCTGGACGATCTCGTGGCGCTTCTTCTCACCGCCGGAGAAGCCCTCGTTCACGTTGCGCTGGGCGAACTCGCGGTCCATCGCCACCTTGTCCATGGCGTCGTTCATGTCTTTCACCCACGTCCGCAGCTTGGGCGCCTCTCCGTCGAGCGCCGTCTTCGCGGTACGCAAGAAGTTGGACACCGAGACGCCTGGCACCTCGACCGGGTACTGCATGGCGAGGAAGAGCCCCGCCCGCGCCCGCTCGTCGACGGTCATGCCCAAGACGTCGACACCGTCGAGCGTCACCGAGCCGTCGGTGATCGTGTACTTCGGGTGACCGGCGATGGAGTAGGCAAGGGTGGACTTGCCGGACCCGTTGGGGCCCATGATGGCGTGTGTCTGACCCGACTTGACCGTCAGGTCGACTCCCTTGAGGATCGCCTTCTGACCGTCCTCGGTGTCGACCGCGACGTGCAGGTTCTTGATGTCCAGGGTGGCCATGCGTTCAAAGCTCCGTCTCGTTGATGGGGTGTGCGACGTCGACGACGACTGCGTCGCCCTCGACCTTGCACGGGTAGACCGGCACCGGCTCGTACGCCGGCAGCCCGGTGGGTTTTCCGCTGCGCAGGTCGAACCGCGACCCGTGCAGCCAGCATTCGATCTCACAGGCCTCGGTATCGACGTCGCCCTCGCTCAGCGCGATGGCGGCGTGTGAGCAGACGTCGTGGATGGCGAAGACCTCGTCGTCGGTGCGCACGATCGCGACCTCGGTGCCGGCGACGTCGACGGCCAGCACACCGCCGGCAGGCACCGCATCGAGCGCGCAGGCATGCTCGAACGTCATTGCGAGATCACCGCAGGCGTCCCGACGTTCTTCGCCAGCTCCGCCTCGACATCGGCGAGCAGCCGTTGTTCGACCTCCGGGATGCCGATCTTGCGGATGATGTCGGCAAAGAACCCGTGCACGACGAGCCGACGCGCCTCGTCCTCGCTGATACCGCGCGACTGCAGGTAGAACAGCTGCTCGTCGTCGAAGCGGCCCGTGGTGGAGGCGTGGCCGGCGCCGACGATCTCGCCTGTCTCGATCTCCAGGTTGGGGACCGAGTCGGCGCGACAGCCGTCGGTCAGCACGAGGTTGCGGTTGGACTCATAGGTCTCGATGCCTTCCGCGACCTTGCGGATGAGCACGTCGCCGATCCACACTGTGTGGGCTCCGTCGCCCTGCAGCGCGCCCTTGTAGTCGACGTTGCTCTTGGTGCGCGGCTCGTTGTGGTCGACGAACAACCGGTGCTCGAGGTGCTGGCCGGCGTCGGCGAAGTACAGCCCGAGCAAGGTGGCGTCGCCGCCGGGCCCGGCGTAGTGCACGTTGGAGTTGAGCCGGACCAGGTCGCCCCCGAAGGTGACCGCCACATGCCGGTAGCGCGCGTCGCGGCCGACGCGGGCCTCGTGCTGGCCGAGGTGCACGGCGTCGTCGTCCCACGCCTGGATGCTGACGACACGGACGTCCGCGCCGTCACCGACGATCACCTCGAGGTTGCCGGTGTGTATGCCCGACCCGACATGGTCGAGCACCAACGTGGCGCGCGAGTGAGCGCCCACGTCGAGCACGTAGTGTGCGTTGCTGCGACGGTCGGCGGCACCCTTGACGACGATCCGGACGGGCTCCGCGAGCTCGGTGTCAGCGGGCACCGAGATGCGCAGTGCCTGCTCGGTCCCGGCCGATGCCGCTGCGGCGGCCCGGTCGCTCGGGACCAGGGCGGCGCCGCGAGGAGCGACGCCCGGCGCCAGCGTCGAGACGATGGCGTCACGAGGTGACTGGACGTCGTACGCCGCCGCCAAGATGCCGTCGCTGTCGTCGGTCGCGGCCACCTCGAGCGCCCCACGGAGCCGCTTGAGCGGTGTGAACCGCCAGATCTCCTCCCGTCCGGTGGGAACCGGATGGTCCTCGACGTCGAAGGACCCGGTGGGGTGCAGGTGACTCGAGACCTTGTCAGTGGTCTCCACCGCAGTACCGATGTTGCTACTCAACGAACACTCAACTCTCTAGAGACAGGATTCAGCGCGGGCGCCCTCCTACGGTGCGGTCGGGTTGAGCCGCTCAGCACCACACGGCGCCCTCCCACGGTGCGGCCGGGTGAGCCGCTCAGCACCACACGGCACCTTCCCACGGTGCGGTCGGGTTGAGCCGCTCAGCACCACACGGCACCTTCCCACGGTGCGGTCGGGTTGAGCCGCTCAGCACCACACGGCGCCCTCCCACGGTGCGGCCGGGTGAGCCGCTCAGCACCACA
>JACCVA010000393.1 GCA_013698435.1 Nocardioidaceae bacterium
CCGACTCGGGCGTCCCGCTCAAGGAGCTACGGGTCGACGGCGGGATGGTGGTCAACGAGACCTTGATGCAGTTCCAGGCCGACATCCTCGACGTCGACGTCGTCCGCCCGAAGGTCGCTGAGACGACCGCGCTCGGGGCGGCGTACGCCGCTGGACTGGCGGTCGGCTACTGGGCCGACGAGGACGACCTGCGCCAGAACTGGGGTGAGGACAAGCGCTGGACACCGCAGATGGACAGTGACGCGCGCGAGAAGACCTACCGCAACTGGAAGAAGGCGGTGACCAAGACTCTCGACTGGGTCGACGAAGACGTCGACTAGCATTCGGAACGCTCGGGAGGCGCCTCGCGCCGTTCTGTCGTCGGCCATAGAACACCGCTATGGCCCTCCTCCTCGGCCTTGCGATGCATCCACCCGAGCGCCCCGAACCTTCTCAGCGGCAGCTCTTTTCTTGTTCAGGAGACCTACTGATGCCGCAGACTGTCCAGGGAGTCATCGCCCGCGAGAAGGGCGCCGACGTCGAGCTCGTGAACGTCATCGTCCCTGACCCGGGCCCCGGTGAGGCCGTCGTCAAGGTGGATGCGTGCGGCGTCTGCCACACCGACCTGCACTACCGCGAGGGCGGAATCGGGGACGACTTCCCCTACCTCCTCGGGCACGAGGCCGCCGGAGTGGTCGAGTCCGTAGGTGCTGGCGTCACCGACGTGACCCCTGGCGACTTCGTCATCTTGAACTGGCGAGCCGTGTGCGGCCACTGCCGTGCCTGTCGCCGGGGCAGACCCTGGTACTGCTTCGACACGTTCACCGCCACCCAGAAGATGACGTTGGAGGACGGGACCGAGCTCACTGCCGCCCTCGGGATCGGAGCCTTCGCCGACAAGACCCTCGTGCACTCCGGCCAGTGCACCAAGGTGGACTCGACGGCTCCGGCGACCGCCGCCGGACTCCTCGGTTGTGGGGTGATGGCAGGGCTGGGTGCTGCCCTCAACACTGGTGGGGTCACGCGGGGCGACTCGGTAGCGGTCATCGGCTGCGGCGGGGTGGGGGCAGCGGCGATCGCGGGCGCGCGGCTCGCGGGCGCGAGCAAGGTCATCGCCGTCGACATCGACCCGCGCAAGCTCGACAAGGCCACCGAGCTCGGCGCGAGCGACACCGTGAACGCCAAGGACGATGACGTGGTCAAGGCAGTGCGGGCGCTGACCGACGGCTTCGGCGCCGACGTCGTCATCGACGCGGTGGGCAGCCCCGAGACGTGGAAACAGGCGTTCTACGCACGTGACCTGGCGGGGACCGTCGTCCTGGTCGGCGTACCGACACCCGAGATGACGATCGAGATGCCGTTGGCGCACCTGTTCGGGAAGGGCGGCTCGTTGAAGTCGTCGTGGTACGGCGACTGCCTGCCGAGCCGCGACTTCCCCATGCTCGTCGATCTCTACCTGCAGGGGCGGCTGCCGCTCGACGCGTTCGTCACCGAGACCATCGGCCTCGCAGACGTCGAAGTCGCATTCGGCAAGATGCATGCCGGCGACGTGTTGCGGTCGGTCGTGATCTGGTGAGCGACGTCCGCATCGACCACGCGGTCACGAGCGGGACGTTCTCGCTCGACGGCGAGACGTTCGACGTCGACAACAACGTCTGGGTCGTGGGCGACGACGACGAGTGTGTCGTCATTGATGCACCGCACGACGTCGACGCCATCCTCGACGTCATCGCGGGCAGAAGGGTGCTCGCGATCTTGTGCACCCACGGCCACGACGACCACGTCCGCATGGCTCCGCCGCTGGCAAAAGCGGTCGACGCACCGATCCTGCTGCACCCCGACGACGAGCCGGTCTGGCGGCTGACGCATGCCGGCATCGAGCCTGACGGCACGCTCACTGACGGCAAGCGCATCATCGTCGGTGACACCGTGCTGGCCGTGCTGCACACCCCCGGCCATGCTCCCGGTGCCGTCTGCTTCTACACGGCTGACCTGGGCGTGGTCTTCACCGGGGACACGTTGTTCAGCGGTGGCCCAGGTGCTACCGGGCGCAGCTTCTCAGACGCTGACACGTTGGTGACCAGCATCCGGTCCAAGCTCTTCACGCTTCCCGAGGGCACGGTGGTGCACACCGGCCACGGCGACTCCACCACCATCGGCGCCGAGGCAGCAGCCCTCGGCCGCTGACCTGCCCGCGGATTGCGGGAAGGTGCAGCCCCTCATCGGCGTGTCGGGCTGCACTTTCCCGCAACTCCCAGCCGAGGTCGGGGAACCGGTCTCGAGAAGCCGCTCGAAACCATCACCTGCGTCGCTGAGCCGGCGACACGCCTGACAGCCCTCACTTCGGTGAACGCCGCACGCGGCATGGCACTCATGGGCACACTGGACGCGTGAGTGCTCCCGCGATCGACGTCCGTGCGCTGCGGGTGCAGTTCGGCGCCGTCGAAGCGCTTCGTCGGCTCGACCTCAGCGTGCCCCCGGGCGGTGCCACCGCCCTGGTCGGCCGTAACGGAGCGGGCAAGTCGACGACGATGCGGGTCCTGGCCGGGGTCGTCCCGCCCACAGACGGCGAGGCGTTCGTCGACGGTCACGACCTGCGCCGTGATGCTCTGCTCGCCAAGCGGGCCAGCGGCTACTGCCCCGACGTCGGCGGACTCGTCCCTCGCGCGACTCCCTGGGAGCACCTTCAGCTGGCGGCGCGGCTTCGGCGGCTGGAACCGGGGTGGGAACGCGGTGCCCGCGACCTGCTGGAGCGCTTCGACCTTGGTGCGGCGGCGAACCGGGTCACCTCGGGTTTCAGTCACGGCATGGCTCGCCGGATGTCGGTCGTGCTTGCTGCGTTCCACCGGCCTCGGGTCCTGCTGCTCGACGAGCCGTTCGACGGCGTCGACCCCCTCGGGGCAGAGGCGACCCTCCAGGTGATCACCGACGCCCGCAACTGCGGCGCCGCCGTGCTGGTCTCGACCCACCTGCTCGAGCTGGCGGTGGCGGCCTGCGACGAGGCGGTTGTCCTGCGCGGTGGTGTGGTCGTGGGAGCGGCACCGGCGCAGGAGCTCGGCGGCGAGGCCGGGGCCCGCACCTACCGCTCGATGCTTGCCTGACGATCGTGAGCATGTGGTCGAGATGAGCGTGGTGATGGCGGAAGCTCGGCGCGCTGCAGGGGACGTCCGGCCGCTGGTGGAGTTCCGGCTTGCCAGGCTGCGGGGGCGCAGCCGCCGAGTGGCGTGGGTCGCCGGGGTGGTCGTCGTGGTGTCGACGCTTGCTGCGGCAACCGCTCCCGCCTTCGTCAGCAGCGCGGCCGAGTCGGCTGCGGCACGGGATGTCAAGGTTCTGCTGCCGACGGCGTACCTGGCCTTCCTGCTCACGACGACGCTGGCGATCATCGCCGCCGCCGGTGGTCGCGAGCTGCTACCGCGCGCCCACGGCATCAGCTTCCCGATCAGCCCGACCACTGATCACCTCGGTGCGCTGATGCTCGCTCCGCTCAACATCGCCTGGATCCTGCAGGCGTGGAGCCTGATGGGCGTGACCGCCTATGTCGTGGCGCCTTCCAGCCTGTGGACCGCTCAGCTCAGCACGCTCGGCTGGATCTTCTTCGCCACCGCCTTCGGCCAGCTCGTCGCCTGGTGCGTCGAATGGCTGCGCCGGTTGCCGGGGGGCGTGCACGTCGTCAGAGCCGTAGGGGCGCTGCTGGTGGCTGGGGCGGTGGTGCTGGTGATGACGGGTCGGGTGACGGACCTCCTCGATCGCAGTCCGGTCGTGTCCCTGGTGCTGGCTGCTCTCGCCGGCGGCAGCGACCCGGGTGCCTGGGCACTCGGTACGGCGGCCCTTCTCGCCTGCGGCCTGCTGGCGGTGGCCGCCGGCGCGTGCGTGGCTCATGCGGTGGCCCGGCGTCAGCCGCGTGAAGAGATGTACGCCGACGTGGCGGTGGTTGCGTCTCGGGTGAACCCGCGCTCGGAGCTGCAGGCGCTCGTGCGCCTCGACCGCGCCAGCGTGTGGCGGTCGGTGGCGCTGCGTCGCGGTTTCGCCGTGCTCGCGTTGATGCCGGGCGCCATCGCCGCGGCCGGCAGGTTGGAGTGGGCGATGCTGCCCGTGCTGCCGGGGCTGGTCGCTGCCGGCGGCGCCTTGCTGTTCGGCGTCAACGCATGGGCGCTCGACGGTGTCGGTGCGTTGTGGCGCGACAGCCTGCCGGTACGCCCTCAGCTGGTCTTCGCCGCGCGCGTGTGGGTCCTCGGCGAGGTGCTCCTGATCGCCACCGCGCTGACGCTCGTCGTCGCGGGTCTGCGAGCCGAAGGGTTGCCGACGTCGGCCGAGCTTGCCGCGCCGGTCGCCACCTTGGTGGTGGTCTCGCTGCAGGTGGTGGCGCGGTCAATGCACTGGTCGGTCCGTCGGCCGTTCGCCATGGACCTGACGTCCGCCCGGGCCACTCCGGCGCCTCCGTTGGCAATGGTGGGCTACTCGGCGCACCTGGCATTGACGTCCACCCTCACCGGTATGGTCTTCAGCACCACCGCGCAGGCGGACGGACCCCGATGGGCGTTGCTGCTGGCCGTGCCATTCGTGCTCGCCGCGGTCCGCAGGTTGCTGATCACCTCGCGCGAGTGGGCGACTCCGGAGGTGCACGGCCGGGTCATCGCCACCGTCGCCTCGCGATGATCCTCCGGTCGTCGGCTACCGCGGAGTAAGGTCGAGCGCCATGGACTTCGGCCTCTCCGAGCGTGCGCAGGACTACCGCGAGCGCGTCGCGCGGTTCGTCCGCACCGAGATCGAGCCGGTCGAGGCGGACTATCACCGGCAGGTCCGCGAGAGTGACGACCCGTGGCGTCCGCAGCCTCTTCTCGCCGAGCTCCAGCGCAGGGCGCGCGCCGAAGGTCTATGGAACCTCTTCATGCCCGACGAGACTCACGGCGTCGGCCTCACTCATCTCGAGTACGCCCCGCTCGCCGAGGAGATGGGCCGCTCGTTCCTCGCACCGCACGCGTTCAACTGCAACGCACCCGACACAGGCAACATGGAGGTGTTGGCGACCTACGGCACCGCGGCTCAGCGGGAGCAGTGGCTCGAACCACTGCTCGCCGCCGAGATCCGGTCCGCCTTCTGCATGACCGAACCCGACGTAGCCTCCTCCGATGCCACCAACATGGCAGCCACCGCCGTCATCGACGACGACGACGTAGTGGTCAACGGCGTCAAGTGGTGGAGCACCGGAGTCGGCCACCCGAGCTGCGAGCTCTTGATCTTCATGGGCCTCACCGACCCCGGTGCCGACCGGCACGCCCGACACACCATGGTGCTCGTGCCCCGGTCGACGCCTGGCGTGACAGTCCGGCGGGCGCTGTCGACGATGGGCTTGTACGACGAGCCGTTCGGCCACGGCGAGGTCAGCTTCGACGACGTCCGGGTGCCCCTGTCATCTGTGGTCGCCGGACCTGGCCGGGCGTTCGAGATTGCCCAGGGTCGACTGGGGCCGGGTCGGGTGCACCACTGCATGCGGCTCGTGGGACTCGCCGAGCGTGCTCTGGAGCTCGCCCTCGAGCGAGGGACCACTCGAGTCGCCTTCGGCAAGCCGCTCGTCAACCTTGGTGGCAACCGGGAGCGGATCGCCGACGCCCGGATCGCGATCGAGCAGCTGCGGCTCCTGGTGCTGAAAACGGCCTGGCTCCTGGACACCCGCGGTCTTGCCGGCGCGCTGAGCGAGGTCAGCCAGATCAAGGTTGCGGCGCCGCGGGTGGCTCAAGACGTCGTCGACATGGCGATGCAGCTTCACGGCGGAGCCGGCCTCTCGCAGGACTTTCCGCTGGCGGCAGCGTGGGCGTCGGCCCGCTCGCTGCGGCTCGCCGACGGCCCCGACGAGGTCCACCGTGGTGTCGTCGCCCGTCTCGAGCTCGAGCCTTACCTGAACCGTGGGACCGGCGTGTCGTCGAGAGACCGCTCGTGACCCAGCGGATCCTGGTCACCGGTGGCACGTCAGGCTTCGGGAAGGCGCTGGCGCAGGTGTACGCCGCGCGTGGTGACAAGGTCCTCGTCACTGATCTCGCGGCCGACGTCGGCGCCGGCGTACTGCCGCTGGCTTCAGGCGGAGGAGAGGTCGCCTACCTACAGCTCGATGTACGAGAGACCGAAGCCTGGTTGCAGGCGTTGGCGTGGGTGGAGGGGCGCTGGGGTGGGCTCGATCTGCTCCTCAACAACGCTGGTGTCGGTGCCGGCGGCCGGATCGACGTGGTCCCGCTGGCGGACTGGGACTGGATCATCGCTATCAACCTGCTGGGAGTGGTCAAGGGCTGCCGGGTGTTCACACCCTTGTTCAAGAGACAGGGCAGCGGCCGCATCGTCAACGTCGCGTCGATGGCGGGCTTGGTCCATCCTCCTGCGATGGGCTCCTACTCCAGCGTCAAGGCCGCGGTCGTGGCGCTTTCGGAGACGCTCTTGCACGAGCTGGCGCCGTTCGGGGTCGAGGTGTCGGTCGTCTGCCCTTCGTTCTTCCGGACCAACCTCGACCGCAGCATCCTTCGCGGCTCTGACCCGACCATGGAGCAGTCCGGAGCACGGCTGGTGTCCGACGCGCGTACCGGTGCGGAGACGACTGCCGCGCGCACCGTCGAGGCGCTGGACAAGGGGCGCTACTTGGTGCTGCCGCACCCCCAGGGTGCGCTGGCGTACCGGGCGAAACGGTTCGCCCCGGCTCTGTATCACCGCGCGATGAAGCGTGCCGGTCGACGCGTGGCCGTCAAGGCTGCAGAACGCGACGCGGCGGCCGGGCGTGGCTGACCTCTCCGACCCGCGACCCGTCCGCGCCGAGGACGAGTTCGACGTGGACGCGGTCGCAGCGTGGCTGCGCCACGAGCGCCCGACGCTTACCGGCGTGCCCGAGGTGCGGCAGTTCGTCGGTGGCGCGTCCAACCTCACCTATGAGCTCGTCTACCCCGACACCCGTCTGATCCTTCGGCGACCGCCGACCGGCACCCGGGCCAAGAGCGCCCACGACATGGGACGCGAGTTCGCGGTGCAGAGCAAGCTGGTTGCTGCCTACGCGTATGTGCCGCGGATGGTGGCTCGGTGCGAAGACGCCGAAGTCATCGGCACCGACTTCTACGTGATGGAGCGCGTCGACGGCCTGATCCTCCGCAAGAACCCACCGACCGGCGTCCCGCTCGACGCAGCCACCGCGGAGCGCCTGTGCGTCACGTTCGTCGACACGCTGGTTGAGCTGCACCGCGTCGACGTCCAGGCTGTCGGCCTCGGCGGTCTCAGCCGCGGCGACGGCTATGTCGCCCGCCAGGTCGCGGGTTGGTCCGAACGCTTCCGCAGGGCGCGGACCTCCAACGTCGCGTCGTTCGCGTCGACGATGGCGTGGCTCGACGACAACCAACCCCCGGACTCCGCCCAGGTGCTGATCCACAACGACTTCCGCTTCGACAACCTCGTGCTCGACCGCGCCGACCCGGCAAAGGTCGTCGGGGTGCTCGACTGGGAGATGGCGACGGTCGGGGATCCGCTGCTGGATCTGGGTGGGGCTCTCGCCTACTGGGTGCAGCAGGACGACGACCCGATCATGCGCCGCCTACGCCGCCAGCCGACCCACCTGCCCGGCATGCTGACCAGGCACGAGGTGTGGGAGCGGTACGCCGACTCCACCGGTGCCGACGTCGGGCAGGCGCGCTTCTACGAGGTGTTCGGCTTGTTCCGGCTCGCGGTGATCGCCCAGCAGATCTACTACCGCTATCACGAGGGCCAGACGACGAACCCGGCGTACCGCAAGTTCTACTGGCTGGTCACGTATCTGAGCTGGCGCTGTCGTCGCGTCATCACCGGCAAGGTCCATTAGCGTGCGCCGGCGTCGTCTGTCTCGCCGAGGCGATCAGGTCGAACGTGAGGGGACCGGCATCGCGGTGGCGATGCATCATCTCGGCTCCCACCCCTCGGAGATGACGCAGCGAGCCCCGCGGACACCGTTCATGGATGGCAGCCGCTGACTGTCGCGATGAGGCTGCCGCCGCTCCGGGGTGGTGCGTAGGCTGATGGAAGGGCGACGATTCGGTCTCGGATCTAGCCGGACGGCGGTGTCGCTGCCGGGCGACGTTAGGCTGAGCCGTTCCATCTGCTCCCGGGGGTTTCCACGTTGCGCGTCCAGGCTCGCCGAAGGCGGCTGCTGCTCGGCTGTTCGACCGTGTGCGCGCTGGTCCTGACCGCGTGCACGGGGAGTGGGGCCACCCCGACGCCCGACCGGCGCACCGACGCCGATATCGGCGGTGCAGCAGTCATCAGCAGGTTCGCGGCTGCGTGGTCGAAGTCCGGCAGTCCCGACTTCCGCTCGATCGTCGACGAACCCGGGGTGGCTGCGGCTGACATCGCCGCGCAGGTCGCCGAGCTCGGCATCGTGGCGACCGGCGTCCACCCGTTGGGCGACATCGACTGCGGTGACGACTCGTGCCGGGAGTACGCCGAGGTCACCCACGAGCTCTCAGGCGCGGGAGAGTGGACCTACGAGACGCTCATCAAGGCTGAGCTGGAGCAGGGCCAGTGGCTGGTGCACTGGACCACCGGCACGTTCCAGCCCGACCTCAGCGAGGCGAACACGCTGGTGCTGAACCGTAGGCTCCCGACCCGGGCGCCGATCCTCGACCGCTTCGGCAACGCGCTCACACCGGAGCGGGCGATCGTCCGCGTCGGCGTCAAGGCGGGCAAGGTCACCCCCGATACCTACGACCAGCTCCGCTCCCTGCTCGACACCGACACAGTCCCGCTGAAGGAACAGATCGACGCTGCCGACCCCGACTGGTTCGTCCCCGTGATCGACCTCCGGAAGGTGGCCTACGAACCGTTGCGTGAGGATTTGCTCCAGGTTCCGGGCATCTCGATCGACACTGCCCAGCTCGCGCTGGCGCCGACGTCGGAATGGGGGCGGGCGATCCTCGGCACGGTCGGTCCTGCCACCGAAGAGGCGCTGGAAAACGCCGGCGACCAGGCCCTTCCCAATGACGAGGTGGGCTTGTCCGGCCTTCAGCTCGCCTACCAGGAACGCCTCGCCGGCACACCAGGCGTGACGATCGAGCTCGTCGAGAAGAACTCCCCCGACAACGTTCTCAACCAGGTGCTGTCTCGGCGCCCCGAGCCGGGGCAGCCGCTCGAGACCACCCTCGACATCGTCGCCCAGACAGCGGCAGAGGAGGCGGTGTCCAACGCGACAGACACCACCGCGCTCGTCGCCGTCAAAGCGAGCACGGGCGAGGTCCTCGCGGCCGCCAACGCACCTGGCCCGACGTCGTACAACACTGCCTTCCTCGGTCATTACGCACCGGGTTCGACGTTCAAGGTGGTCAGCGCAGCTGACCTGCTGCGGCAAGGGCTCGTGACGCCAGAGACGTCGATCACCTGTCCCGACACCACGGTCGTGGACGGAAAGCAATTCAAGAACTACGACGTCGGCATCGTGCCCGGGCGGGCCAACTTCTCCGACGCGTTTGCCGCGTCCTGCAACACGACGTTCGTGTCGTACGCCGACCGCACGTCCGGAAGCGAGCTTGCCGGCACTGCCAAGCAGTTCGGCTTCGGCGCGGAGTGGGACCTCGGCATCGACGCCTACAGCGGCTCGGTCCCTGCCGACGACGACCTGGTCACCAGGGCAGCCGACATGATCGGCCAGGGGAAGGTGCTCGCAAGCCCGCTGATGATGGCGATGGTGGCCGCAGCGGTCGACTCCGGTGTCTCCCGCACCCCGACCCTGCTGCCGGGACAGCTGCCCGGCGTGCGCCTCGAGGAGCTCGATCCCACGCTGGTCGCAACCCTGCAGAGCCTGATGCGCAAGGTCGTCACCGGCGGCACCGGGGCGACCCTCGACCTGCCCGGGCTGCCGGTTCATGCCAAGACCGGCACGGCGGAGTTCGACCAGGGCGAGGGGACAGGCACGAACGCCTGGATGATCGGCTACCGCGGTGACCTCGCCTTCGCGGTGCTGGTAGAGAACGGCGCCTCCGGTGCAGACGATGCCGCGCCGGTGATCTCGACCTTCTTGTCGAGACTCCCGCAGCGCCTGTATCAGTAGCCGTCGGCGGGGGCGAGCAGTCGGTCGAGGCGGAGCCAGCCCACGGCCTCGGCGCGGAACCGCGCCGGATCCCAGCCCCCGGCGCCGGCCGGCAGCCGCGCCAGCACCGGAAGCCCGGTGACACGCGGGAGCTCGTCGAGGTTGCATCGTTCCGCCAGACCGAGCCGGGCCGGAACCGAGCCCAAGATCAGGCCGGCGGGCTCGAGTCCCGCGGACCGGACGGCGTCGACGGTCAGCTCGGTGTGGTTCAGCGTGCCCAGCGCGATCGTCGTCACGACCACGACGCGAGGAGCGTGGCCGGCCTCCGCGAGGTGACGCGTCAACGTAAGGATCGTGCCGCCGGACGTGTCCAGCCGGACGGCGACACCACCGGCTCCCTCGACCACCGTGACGTCATGGCCCCCCACGATCTCGAGGATGCGTGGCACAAGGCTCGCGACAGGCGGCAGCAGCAGCCCGCGCAGACGGGCGGCGGTGTCGGGGGCCAGCGGGTCGTCCAGGCGCAGGAGCTCATGCAGTGAGGCGCAGCCGGTGAGCTCGCCTACGACGGCGACGTCGCCTGGCTCGTCGTCGGTTGCCCCGGTCTGGGTTGGTTTCACGACCGCCACCCGTTTGCCGGCGGCCGTCACCGCAGCCGTGAGGGCTGCTGTCGCGATGGTCTTGCCGACGCCGGTTCCGGTGCCGGTGACCACCACGATGCTCATCCGCGCCACCCCTTCTGGCCGAGCCGCGTGAGAACCCGGCGTACGTCGTCATCACTCAGACCCGCCGACGCCGTCAGTCGCAACCGGCTCACGCCGTCGGGTACGGACGGCGGTCGAAAGCACCCGACCCGCAGCCCGTCCGCCGCCAGCGCGGACTGTGCCTCGAGCGCCGCTTGCGGTCCCGGCATCGCGACGGAGAGCACCGCGCCGGCAGGAGCCGCACACTGCAGCCGGGCGGCCATCGCCGCGGCCGTCGTCCGGGCACGACGCGGCAGCTGCGGCTCTGCCTCGATCACAGTGAGCGCCGTGTCTGCCGCGGCGGCGGCCGCCGGCGCCAAACCGGTGTCGAAGATGAAGGGGCGCGCCACGTTGACCAGCTGGTCGACGACGCGGCGTGACCCGAGCACCGCGCCTCCCTGGGCGCCGAGCGCCTTCGACAAGGTGACGGTTGCGACCACGTCGGGACGGTCGGTCAGCCGCTGCGCACTCACCAGTCCCCGGCCACCCCTCCCGCAGACACCGAGCCCATGTGCCTCGTCGACGACGAGAACCCCGCCGTACGTGTCGACGGTCTCGGCCAGCTGCAGGAGTGGTGCCTCGTCACCGAGAACGGAGTAGACCGACTCCACCAGTACCAGCGCCCGGGCCAGGGTGCGGTCGCGCAACGCGGAGACGACAGCGTCCACGTCGTTGTGCGGCACGATCACCAGCGCGCCCGGACGCGACAGGCGGCAGGCGTCGACGAGCGAGGCGTGGACGTGGGCATCGCTGACGATCAGGGTGTCGCGGTCGGTGAGCGCCGTGACGACAGCCAGGTTGGCCTGGTAGCCGGTCGAGAGGACCAACGCCGCCGGCTGGCCGGTGAACGCGGCAAGCCGCTGCTCGAGGTCGGCGTGCACCTGGAGCGTCCCGGTAACGAGCCGCGATGCTCCCGCGCCGGCACCCCACCGGAGGGCTGCTTCAGCGGCAGCTCGGGTGACCCGGGGGTCAAGGCGCAGGCCGAGGTAGTCGTTGCCCGCCAGGTCGAGCTGGTCACACGTCGGGGGGCGGGGGTGCAGCTGTCGCTGAAGTCCGGCGGCGGCACGCAGCTCACGATGGGCGTCGAGCCAGTCCTCGAAGCTCATGTCTGCGTAGCCGCGACCATCGCCGTGCACACCTTTGCGAGGTCGGTGTCGTCCATGACGTAGGCAGGCATCGTGTAGAGGAGGTCGCGGAACGGGCGGAGCCAGACACCGTGCGCGGCCGCTGTGTCAGTTGCCTGGGTGATGTCGACGTCGCGGTCGAGCTGGATCACCCCGACCGCCCCGATCACGCGGACATCAGCGACGCCGGACAGGCTGGCAGCCGGCTCGAGGCCCGTCCGGAGCCCGGCCTCGAGCCGGAGTACCTCGCGTTGCCATCCTTGCTGCACCAGCATCCGGACGCTGGCAACGGCCGCCGCGCATGCCAGCGGGTTCGCCATGAACGTCGGCCCGTGCATCAGGACCCCCGACTCGCTGCGGGCGACTCCGCGGGCGACCTCGCTGGTGCACAGCGTGGCCGCGAGCGTGAGATAGCCGCCGGTGAGCGCCTTGCCGACGCACATGATGTCGGGCGCGACGGCGGCCCGGTCAGCAGCGAAGAACGTCCCCGTGCGGCCGAACCCGGTTGCGATCTCGTCGAAGATCAGCACGAGGTCGTGCTCGTCTGCCACCTCGCGCAGCACCCGCAGGCAGTCGGGGTTGTACACATGCATGCCGCCTGCTCCCTGGAGCACGGGCTCACAGATGATCGCGGCCAGGTCTGCCGCGTGGGCCGCGGCGACGGCACGCGTTTGCACTTCCCATTCGGCGATGTCGGCGTCGCACCCGGCCGGTGGGCGGGGCGCAAACACCTGCTCCGGCAGGGAGCCGGCAAACATGGTGTGCATGCCCGTGACCGGGTCGCACACGCTCATCGCGCCGAGCGTGTCGCCGTGGTAGCCGCCGAGCAGCGCCATCGTGCGGGTCCGACCCGGATTGCCGCGGCCACGCTGGTACTGCGTCGCCATCTTGAGCGCCACCTCGACGGCCACCGACCCGGAGTCAGCAAAGAAGACGTGCTGAAGCGGCTCGGGCGTCAGCTCGACGAGCAGCCGGGCCAAGGTGATCCCCGGCTCGTGGGTGAGCCCGCCGAACATGACGTGGCTCATCGCGGCGACTTGACGGCGTACGGCCTCGTCGATGATCGGGTGCCGGTAGCCGTGGACCGCGCACCACCAAGACGACATCGCGTCGATCAGCTCGGCGCCGTCGTGGAGCCTGATCCGTACGCCGACCGCGTCGGCGACCAGGCGGACCGGCGCCGGGTCAGTCATCGACGCATAGGGATGCCACAGGTGGTCACGGTCGAGGGCGAGGAGCTCAGAGGACGAGGTGGCGGGCATCGCAAGCGAGGCTATCGCCGTCGGCCGCCGACAGCGGGCGCCGGCCACGTCGCGATCGGACGGTGAGCGAGGCGACCGGCCCGCCGCCCGCTACATTGCCAACGTGACCGACAGCGCCGCCCTCCTCACCGTTGCCCGCGACCAGGTGCTCGCCGAGGGCCGCGGACTGTCCGAGCAACAGCTCGCGCAGGTCTTGCGGCTGCCCGACGACGACCTTCCGGCGTTGCTCGAGCTGGCGCACGAGGTGCGGATGCGCTGGTGCGGCCCCGACATCGAGGTGGAGGGGATCGTCTCCCTGAAGACCGGCGGATGTCCGGAGGACTGCCACTTCTGCTCTCAGTCCGGCCAGTTCACGTCGCCGGTGCGTGCGGTGTGGCTGAACATTCCGGAACTGGTGGAGGCGGCGCGGCAGACGGCGGCCACAGGTGCAACGGAGTTCTGCATCGTGGCAGCGGTCCGCGGACCCGACCAGCGGCTGCTGAGCCAGGTCCGGGCCGGCATCGGGGCCATCCGGGCCGAGGTAGACATCCAGATCGCCTGTTCGCTCGGCATGCTCACACAGGACCAGGTCGACCAGCTCGTTGAGATGGGTGTGCACCGCTACAACCACAACCTCGAGGCGGCCAGGAGCTACTTCTCCCAGGTCGTGACCACCCACTCGTTCGAGGAGCGGTGGGAGACCTGCGAGCGAGTTCGCGAGTCCGGGATGGAGCTCTGCTGCGGCGGGCTGGTGGGGATGGGGGAGTCGCTCGAGCAGCGGGCCGAGCTGGCCACGCAGCTGACGGCACTGGCGCCGCACGAGGTCCCGCTCAACTTCTTGAACCCACGTCCCGGCACGCCGTTCGGTGATCTGCCGGTGATGACGTCAGGTGATGCGCTACGGACGGTGGCGGCGTTCAGGTTGGCGATGCCGCGCACGATCCTGCGGTACGCCGGCGGTCGAGAGATCACCCTCGGCGAGCTCGGCACCCGCGACGGGCTCCTCGGCGGAATCAACGCCGTCATCGTCGGCAACTATCTCACCACGCTCGGCCGCGACCCAGCCGAGGACCTCGCGCTGCTGGGCGAGCTGCAGATGCCGATCAAGGAGCTCAGCCGCACGCTATGACCGCACGTCCCCCCGCCGAGGCTGGTTCTCGGCACACCCAACCGGAGGCAGCCGGAGGCGGGTACTGCGACCACTGCGGCGGGCCGCTGGAGACCGTGGACCATGCTCCCTGCCGAGCTGCGCGCCAGCTCGAGCCCCCGCGCTACTGTCCTCGCTGCCGCCGACGGATGGTCGTCCAGGTGGTACCGCGCGGCTGGACGGCTCGTTGCTCGGTCCACGGCGAGGTCTAGTGCCACGGGCCAGACCCGACGATATAGGGAGGCTTCGGGCCAGACCGCTGGCAAATCTCGGCGACTTCTGCCTGCATTCGCCACTAGGGGGTGATCCGTGCGAGAATCACTCGTGAGTCAGCCAGCTACCCCTCATCGTGGCTGTACCCGTTCTGAGCTCTCCCCTGGAGGACTGATGAAGAAGCGCCTGATCGCCGCAGCGGCGGCCTCTGTCTTCGCCGCTGTCGCCTTGGCCGGCACCGGTCCTTCGACTACTTTGGCGGCCGGTAATAACCCGGAGATCCGTTCCGGTAACGACTGGGAGATCCGTTCCGGTAACGACTGGGAGTTCGGCTCCGGCTTCGTTCTCCGCGGCAACGACTGGGAGTGACCGAGCACTAGCGTTTCTCCACTCCCGTGGACAGGCGCGTCAACGCATATGTGGCTGTCTTGTTGGCCGCCGCCTTTGCGACGGTCCTCGTTGCGCAGCTGCTAGGACTTGAACCGCCGGCGGAACCTGTCCTGCCGACGCTGCCGATCCTTGCCCTCGGTCTCGTCGCGGCGGGGCATCTCCGAGTCCGTTTCCGACGCGGTGACGACGTTGACGCCCTGACTCTCTTCGAGGCCGGACTCGCCCCGCTGATCTTTGCGTTCCCACCGACTGTCGTGGTGGCCACCGTGGCGTTGGTGCAAGCGTTGACGGCGGCCTTGCGAAAGACGGCCCTGGTCAAGGCCGCCTTCAACATCGCCCAGTGGTCGCTGGCTGCGGGAGTCGGAAGTGTGGTCTTGTCGGTCCTGGTGGACGGCCCGCAGGTCTCCCTGGAGGCGTTGGGGTGGCTGGTCGTGGCTCTGGCGTGCGTGGGGCTCGTCAACAACACCGCGTTCACGTTGGTGCTCGCGATCTCCGCGCGGCAGTCCGTGTCGACCGTCCTACGGGAGCTTCGTCCCGTCCTGATTGCGGGATGGCTCGGCGGCTGGGGTGTCAACGTGCTGATCGGGCTGCTGTTCGTGATGGCCGTCGACAGCAACCCGGTGGCCGTCGTGCTCTTCCCCGTACCCCTGCTCGTGCTGCACCTGGCCTACCGGGGATATGCGTCGGCCAGGTCGGACCGTTTCCGGCTCACCGGCCTGCGCAATGCGACCCAGACGCTGTCGGCGCCGTTGCACCCCCGGGACGCGATCGACGACTTCACCGCCGACGTCACCCGCTGTTTCGAAGCCCGCGGAGCAGCCTTGATGTTGTTCACCGAGGCAGGCGACCTCGAGGTGCACGTCATCGACCCCACCGGTGCGGTGGCCACCCATACCGAACCGGCGGGCTCCCGTTCCTTGGCGTCCGGTCTGGCGGGACAGTCGGAGCCACTGTGCTTCACTGCGAGCGACTCCGACCAGATGTCCGCCCTCCTGGGGGCGGCCCAGTGGCGCGACTGCATCTGTGCACCCTTGGTAGCCGAGCAGCGGCGGCTCGGCGCTCTCGCCGTGTTCGACCGGACCGGGCTCGAGAGCGACACCAAAGCTGACCTGGCCGTCCTGGAGACGCTTGCCCGCGAGACCGCGCACACGATCGCCCGAGGCAGACTGTTCGAGAGCGTGGTCGAGGAGCGACGCAAGCTCGACCGGATCGTCAGCACCACATCCGACGGGATCTTCACCCTTGCCGAGGACGGGGCGGTGCTGACCTGGAATGCAGGGTGCGAGAACATCACCGGGCTCAGCGCCGCCGACGCGCTCGGGCGCCGGGACGCGCTCGAGCGCCTGCGGGCACGCACCGCGCTCGGCACCCCGATCAACTTCACGGGATGGGCGGGCGCCTCCGCCCTGCCGGCCGAGGTGGTCATCACCAGCGTCGACGGCCGGCATCGCCGGCTGTCCTGTTCCGCGAGCACCGCTACGGACGTCGACCGGTTGTCGCAGACGCTCGTCGTGGTTGCCCGCGACATCACCTCGGCCGAGGAGTACGAGGAGTTGCGCGGCCAGTTCAGCCGGCTGGTGGAGGCCCAGGCAGCTCAGCGGCTCGTCGTCGACCACCTGCAGCAGGCGGTGGCTCCTGAACCCCCCGGTATCGACGGGACCGACATCGCGGTGGCGTACGTCGCCTCGGACCCGTCGTCTCCCACCGGAGGTGACCTGTTCGACTGGCACCTGCTGCCGACGGGCGAACTGCATGTCGCCGTCGTCGACGTCCTCGGGCATGGTGTCGCCGCGACCAAGGACGCCCTCGTCGTCGTGCATGCGCTGCGGTTCGCTGCCGTCGACGGCACACCGCTCGAGGACATGGTCCGGCGGACTGACGAGCTGCTGTCGGCCGACGCTGCCGAGCTCGTCGCCACCGTGGTGATCGCGCGCTACCGCGCCGAGACCGGGGAGCTGATGGTGGCGTCAGGGGGACACCCGCCGGCACTGGTGGTCGGCTCCGACGGGGTCGTCACCGAACTGGCTGCGACGGGCGGCGCCATCGGCTGGCCGGGCGTCGGAAGTGACAACGTCGCGACCACGAAGCTGGAGATCGGTGAGTCGCTGCTGCTCTACACCGATGGGCTGATCGAGGCCCGCAAGGACGTGATCAGTGGGATGAGCTCGTTGATGGGGCACGCTAGTGACGTGGCGCACCTGCCCGCCGCGCAGTTCGCCGACGAGCTGGTCAAGCGTTCACTCCAGGGCGCCGACCGACGCGACGACAGCCTCGCCCTCGTGCTGCGCCGCACTCCCACCGCCGTCGTGCCCGAGGCGATGAGCTGGGAGGTGACTCCCGGCAGCGCGGTCGCGTTGGGAGAGGCACGTCGCGGGCTGGGCGACTGGCTGGACAGTCTGCGCTGCAATGCCGATGACGCCGTACTGGTGGCCTCGGAGCTGATGGCGAACGCCGTGATGGCTGCGCCGAGTGCGGTGGTGCTCACCGCAGCCATGCAGGGTGAGCAGCTCGTCCTCGAGGTGTCCGACGACGGGCGCGGTGGCGACCGCCTCGACGAGCTCGGGCAACGGCTGCCCTCCGCCGACAGCGAGCAAGGGCGCGGTCTGTTCCTGGTCAGAGCGCTGAGCGACGACCTGTCCATCGTGACCTCACCGACGGGCACGGTGGCACGTTGCGTGATCCCTGCC
>JACCVA010000429.1 GCA_013698435.1 Nocardioidaceae bacterium
CGGGCTGGTCGGAGTTCACCGTGATGTCGTACTTCTCTTCGAAGGCCGCGATCACGTTGCCGTAGTTGGCCCAGTCGGGAGGCAGCGCGATGACATTGAGCTCGCCTTCCTCCTCGGCCTTCGTGACAAGGTCCGCTAGGTAGTCCTCTGCGGACTGTCCGCTGGATGCCCCAGTGTTCTTCGCGTCTGGAGACGACGAGTTGTCGTCCTTCGGTGGAGCACACGAGGCCAGCGCGATGGCAGCCGCCGCGACGGTGAGTGCGGTGACAAGTCTGGGTGGTCGCTTCACGGTGTCCTCCTGGATGTCCCCGCTTTGCTCTGTAAGCGCAGACAACCACACGATCTCGGCGCAGACAACGCAACATGCAGAAACCGCAGGTGAACAGGCGGCGCCGAGAACTCCCACCACCACGGAGAATGCAGGTGGAGCGGCTCGCATGGGCGAGGCTGAGCGTGCCGTCTGCCGCCGCGCATCGGAAGACGTACGCCGGGACGGGCCTGAGCGTGTACGTCCGCAGCCGCCTGTCGGATGACGTACGCGAACGCGAGCCGGTTCCGCTGCGGAGGGTCGGACACCCTTGCGCAGCGCCCACGAACGCAGCACTCCACCTCACGGCGACCGATCAGGTGTCGTCAGTGGCGCCCCACTGCAACGGCAACACCTCGAAGCAGGCAGCCAGCCCGACCCCGAGGCCCTGCCCCACCGAGCGGGCGACGCCTTCAAGGAACTCGGCCGGGTCGAAGTGCTCCCAGCCCAAACCGTCGATGTACGCCTGGTGGGCGCGTAACGACTCCACCCCGCGGTCGAAGGTCTGCGTCGTGTCGACGGCGTGCCGGCTGCCCGGTGAGCTCGCCGCCCACACCTCCACCACGCCGCCCCACGGCTCGACGTCACCGTCGAGCTGGTCGCTGAAGACCCAGCGGTTGCCGGCGTCGCGCGCCGCATCCAGGGTTGCCTTGCCGGTTGCGATGTGGTCGGCCTGGTTGAGGGCCACCGCCCCGTCCCAGGTGTCGCGGAAGTTGTTCGTGATGACGATCTCTGGACGGTGTCGCCGGATGGACGCAGCGATCTCCCGACGAAGTGCCACGCCGTACTCGAGCACACCGTCGGGGAGGCCCAGGAACTCGACGTCGTCGACACCGACGATTCGGCACGACTCTCGCTGCTCGGCCTCACGGACGCGGCTCGCCTCGGCAGGCTCCATCGCATCGATGCCGGCTTCGCCGCTCGTGAGCAGGCAGTACGTGACCTGCTTGCCTTGGTCGGTCCAGCGTGCGATGGCGGCTGCCGACCCGAACTCCATGTCGTCGGGGTGCGCCACCACTACCAACGCGCGCTGCCAGTCCTCGCGAAGCGGCTTGAACTGCGGTCGATCTGCCATGCGCCTACGGTACGGCTCGGGCGCGACGCTCGCACCGCCCGTGCGCTGCGAAGATGACGGCCATGTCGTCGGAGTACCTCGCCCACAGCACCAGCGAACGCGGCGACGTGGTCCTGCGTCGACGTGGAGACGACGGCGCCCTGGAGCTCCGGGTCAACGGCGTCTTCGTGATGGACAGCCTCGAGACACGAAGCGAACGGTTGCTGGCCAGCGTGGCGCTCGACGCGGTAGCACCAGCTCACGACAACCTCACTTTGTTGCTCGGCGGCCTGGGGCTCGGGTACACGCTCGCCGCGGTGCTCGAGGACGAGCGGGTCGCCTCCGTCGTGGTCGCCGAGATCGAACCGGCGCTGGTGGCGTGGCACCGTCGAGGTCTGGTGCCAGGCTCCCGCCTCGACGACCCCCGCGTGCACGTCGAGGTCGGTGATGTCCGCGACGTCGTTGCGGCGCTCGACGAAGGGTCGATCGACCTGATGGCCATCGACGTGGACAACGGGCCTGGCTTCTTGGTATATGACGCCAACGCCGCTGTCTACGGCGCCCCCTTCCTCTCCTCGTGTCGGACCGCCTTGCGTGAGCACGGGCTGCTGGCGGTGTGGTCAGGTGACAGCTCGCCATCGCTGACGAGTGCCCTTGAGCAGGTCTACGGCTCGTGCACTGAACGACGAGTTCCGGTTGAGCTCGGCCGACGTAGTACCACTTATCACCTGTTCCTCGCCGCGGCTTCTCCCTGACTTCCCCCCCCGTGACGCCCTACGCCGGGGCGCGCCTCAGCTCTGGAGCGTACGCTCATGTCATGGTCGGGCCGCTCGAGATCCGCGACGGCGTCATCGTCCCCGAGGGCGAGTTGCGGTGGCGGTTCTCCCGTTCCAGCGGCCCCGGCGGGCAGTCGGTCAACACCACGGACAGCCGGGTGGAGCTCACGCTCGATCTTGTCAGCTCGGCGGCGTTCACCGAGTCTCAGCGGCAGCGGCTGCTGACCCGGCTCGGGCACCGGATCACGGACGGGACCGTGACGGTGGTTGCCTC
>JACCVA010000088.1 GCA_013698435.1 Nocardioidaceae bacterium
TACCCGATCACCGGGATGAAGTCAGGCACCAGGTCGATCGGCAGCGCCAGGTAGCCGAGAAGACCCCAGAGCCGCCACCGAACTCCGCGAGGCAACGAGGTGTCGCGGGCGAGCCGCGCCACCAGCCGGAGCACGTCGGGGAGGAGGCGCATCTGCTCGCGGGCCGACGTGGCCTCGGGCCGCGACACCCAAAGGGCTGCGATGAGCGCCACCCAGATGAGCAGCAGCCCACCCAGGACGCCGACCAGCACCTGCCACCACATGACGCGAGTCTCCCACGGCGCGTGCCGGCAGTCCCGGCGAACGGTTGGCGAGGTCAGCGGCGGCAGGCGTCCACCAGCGCCTGGAACAGCCGGGGGTCGGCCCCAGCCTCCGGGTGCCACTGCACCGCGATGCGGAACCGCGCCCCGGGGTCCTCGAACGCCTCGAGCACCCCGTCGGTCGACCAGCCGACCGACTCGTAGCCGGGCGCCGACTCGACCCCTTGGTGGTGGTACGTCGGGACCGTCACCTGGTCGCCCAAGATGGCATGCACCCGGCTGCCTGGCGCCAGCTCCACCGGGTGCTCTCCGTAGCGTCCCGGCCCGGGCGAGTGCCCGGTGTGGCCGAGCCGGTCCGGCAGGTGCTGCTCCAGCGTCCCGCCAGCCGCTACCGCCATGATCTGCATGCCACGGCAGACCCCCAGCACAGCCATGTCGTCTGCGGCGGTCACCTGGGCGATCAGCAGCTCCGACGTGTCACGGTCCGGCCGGGCGGGCTGGATCGTCGGGTGCGGCAGCCGGTCGTAGCGCGAGGGCTCGACATCGACCCCGCCGGCAAGGATCAGCCCGTCGAGCCTGGCGAGCACCTCCCGCGCGTCAGTCTCGTCGGCGTCAGCGGGCAGTGGTGGTACGACGACGGCTAGCCCGCCGGCCTCGTGCACCTGCCGGACGTAGCTGTGCGGCACCAGGGCTGCCGGCACGTCACGCCAGGCCGCCCAGGTCGCCGGCTCGACGTACGACGTGATCCCGATGACCGGTCGACTCATCGGACGCACTTCACAGCGGCGTCACGTACGCGCCGGAGATGCCGCCGTCGACCAGGAACTGTGACGCCGTGATGAAGCTCGAGTCGTCGCTGGCGAGGAACAGCACCGCCGACGCGATCTCGTCGGGCTCGGCAAACCGACCGAGCGGGATATGGACGAGGCGGCGGGCCGCTCGTTCGGGATCGGTCGCGAACAGCTCACGCAGCAGCGGGGTGTTGACCGGCCCCGGACACAGCGCGTTGACGCGGATGCCCTCGCGCGCGAACTGCACCCCGAGCTCACGGCTCATCGCCAGCACTCCGCCCTTGCTCGCGCTGTAGGAGATCTGTGACGTCGCCGCCCCCATGACGGCGACGAACGACGCCGTGTTGATGATCGAGCCACGCTGCTGCTCGCGCATGTACGGCAGCACCGCCTTGCAGCACAGGTAGACGCTGGTCAGGTTGACCTCTTGCACCCGGCGCCACGCGTCGATGCCGGTGTCGAGGATCGAGGCGTCGTCGGGCGGGGAGATGCCGGCGTTGTTGAAGGCGACGTCGAGGCTGCCGTAGTGGTCCTGTGCCGTAGCGAACAGCTCCTCAACCTCCACAGCGTTCGTCACGTCGCAGTGGACGTATGCGCCGCCCACGTCTTCCGCGATGCCTGGTCCGCGCGCGTCGTCCACGTCACCGATCACGATGTGCGCTCCCTCCGCGGCGAAGCGGCGTACCGTCGCCAGCCCGATACCGCTGCAGCCACCCGTGACGACAGCGGTGCGGCCTTCCAGCCGCCCTGGTCCAGACATGCGTGCGGGTCCTTTCGATGGTGGGCTTGGGATGGCGATGCGGGTCAGCTGTCGGCGATGAAGACGTTCTTGACGTCGGTGAACGAGTCGAGGGCGTCGGGCCCGAGCTCGCGGCCGATGCCGGACTGCTTGAACCCGCCGAACGGCGTGGAGTAGCGCACAGACGAGTGCGAGTTGACGCTCAGGTTGCCCGCCTCGACGCCGCGCGAGACACGCAGCGCGCGGCCGACGTCGCGGGTCCAGATCGACCCCGAGAGCCCATACTCGGTGTCGTTGGCCTTGGTGATGGCATCTGCCTCATCGTCGAACGGCAGCACCGCGACGACCGGTCCGAACACTTCTTCACGCCACACGCGGTCGTTCGCAGACGTGGGCAGCACCACCGTCGGCGGGTACCAGTAGCCCGCGCCCTCGGGTGCGTCACCGCGGAACGCCACCTCGACGGCGTCGCCCTCGACGTACGAGCGCACCGTCTCGCGCTGCTCGGCGCTGATCAACG
>JACCVA010000089.1 GCA_013698435.1 Nocardioidaceae bacterium
AACGCTCGACCAGCAGCTGCCGGTCGTGCGGAACGTAGCCGGTGTCGCTGCGCTGCTCGGCGATGAACGACACCAGGTTGGCCGCGGCGAACGCGTCGAGCCCGGCGGCCGCAGCACGCTCGACCCCTTTGGCCTCGGTCAGCGTGGTGAGCTCGCGGACGAACCCACCGACCGCGGCACCGAGCTCGGCGGGCCGACCGAGGGCATCGCCCTTCCAGAACGGCAGCTTGCCTGGTTGACCCGGGGCTGGAGACACGAGCACCCGGTCGTGGGTGATGTCCTCGATCCGCCAGCTCGACGCACCCAGCGCGAAGATGTCGCCGACCCTCGACTCGTAGACCATCTCCTCGTCGAGCTCGCCGACCCTGGCACCCGGGGCGGCTCGGCCGTTGGACGCCGACCCGACCAGGAACACCCCGAACAGCCCGCGGTCGGGGATCGTGCCGCCCGATGTGACGGCGAGCCGTAGGGCACCGGGGCGACCCGTGATCGTGTCGGCCACCCGGTCCCACACGAGCCGGGGCCGGAGCTCGGCGAACTCATCGGATGGGTAGCGCCCGGCGAGCAGGTCGAGGGTGGCGTCGTACGCCGAGCGGGGCAGCGTCGCGAACGACGCCGAGCGGCGCACCAGGGCGAAGAGGTCGTCGGTGCTCCAGGTGTCGAGGGCGACCGCCGCCACGACCTGCTGGGCCAGTACGTCGAGGGGGTTGGCGGGCACCTTGAGCGCCTCGATCTGTCCGGCGCGCATCCGCTCGACGGTGACGGCGGTCTGCACCAGGTCGGCGCGGTGCTTGGGGAACACCACGCCGCGGGAGATCTCGCCGACGTGGTGGCCGGCCCGGCCGACCCGCTGCAACCCGCTGGCGACCGACGGCGGTGACTCGACCTGGATGACCAGGTCGACGGCACCCATGTCGATGCCGAGCTCGAGGCTCGAGGTGGCCACCACGCAGGGGAGCCGACCGGCCTTGAGGTCCTCCTCGATCAGCGCCCGCTGCTCTTTGCTCACCGATCCGTGGTGGGCGCGGGCGATGATCTCGGGGACGCCGTGGGACGCACCGGCTTGCGCCATGATCACGGCCGGCTGACCGGAGTCGGGCACCTCCTCGCCGAGGCGCTCAAGTGCGATCTCGTTGAGCCGGGCAGTCAGCCGCTCGGCCAGTCGACGTGAGTTGGCGAACACGATCGTGGACTGGTGCTCGCGCACCAGGTCGACGATGCGCTCCTCGACGTGCGGCCAGATCGAGGGCCGCGGCGCGTTGCCGGCTGCGGGACCCTCGAAGCCCTCGACCTCGGGGCCGAGGGTGCCCAGCTCTGTCATGTCCTCGACGGGGACGACGACCTGGAGGTCCCACTGCTTCTCCGACGGCGGTGACACGACCTCGACCGGCTGTGTGCCGCCCAGGAAACGCGCCACCTCGTCGATCGGGCGCACCGTCGCCGACAGGCCGATCCGCTGGGCCGGGCGCTCGAGCAGCGCGTCGAGCCGCTCGAGGGACAACGCCAGATGGGCCCCGCGCTTGGTGCCGGCGACCGCGTGCACCTCGTCGAGGATCACGGTGTCGACACCCAGGAGCGACTCACGCGCCTGTGACGTCAGCATCAAGAACAGCGACTCAGGGGTGGTGATCATGATGTCGGGCGGGGTCGCCGACAGCTTGCGGCGGTCGGCCTGCGATGTGTCGCCGGAGCGGATGCCGACGGTGACGTCACGAACCTTCTCGCCCAGGCGGGCGGCGGCCTGGGAGATCCCGGCCAACGGTGCCCGCAGGTTGCGCTCGACGTCGACGGCAAGCGCTTTCAGCGGCGAGACGTAGAGCACCTGGCATCGCTTTCGCTTCTGCGCCGGCGGCGGTGTCGTGGTGAGTCGGTCCAGCGCCCACAAGAAGGCCGACAGCGTCTTGCCGGAGCCGGTCGGCGCCACTACCAGGGCATGGCGGCCGGCCGAGATCGCGCGCCATGCACCGGTCTGGGCCGGTGTCGGCGCCGCGAAGGCGTCGGCGAACCAGGCGCGGGTCGCAGGTGAGAAGTCGCTCAGCGTGGGGACGGGTGTGCTCACCTGTTCATCCTGCCCGACCGCGCCGACAGTCCTCGCCGCTACGTCAGCCGATCCCGCCA
>JACCVA010000447.1 GCA_013698435.1 Nocardioidaceae bacterium
TCGTCGGCACCTTGACCTGGGTATTCATGGCGACCGTCCTCGTCGAGGCCATCACGTTGGTCTGGCTGCCTGCCAAGGACGCCACCGTCCCCAACCTGGTGCCGCGCCACAAGCTCGAGGCGGCCAACCAGATCTCGATCGCCACGACGTACGGCTCGGCGCTGCCGGCTGCAGGCATCTTCATCGTGCTGTCGCTGACGACGAAGGGGCTGAACTCCCTCTTCGGCGGGGTCGCGGCCCCGGTGGTGTTCGCTCTGGTCTTCAACGCGGCGTCGTTCATCGTGTCTGGGCTCGTGATCGCCACCCTGCGTGACATCCCCCGGGGTTCGTCGCTGCCCGAAGGCGAGCGCAGCGGTGTCTGGGCGGTCATGAAAGATGGTTGGTCGTATGTCTTCGGCACCCCGTTGGTCCGCGGGCTCGTCATCGGCATCACCGGCGCGTTCGCCGCCGGTGGTGTGGTCATCGGCCTGGCGCGGGTGTACGTCGCCGACCTCGGCGGCGGTGATCCGGGCTACGGCCTGCTCTTCGCCGCCGTCTTCGCCGGCCTGGGTCTTGGCATGTTGCGAGGCAGCAAGTTCCTCGGCGCGATGTCACGCCGACGGCTGTTTGGCTTCTCGTTGACCGCGGCTGGGGTGCTGCTGGGCGCGATCGCGCTCATTGCCAACCTGGCCGCCGTCACGGGGCTGGCGGTGGCCCTCGGCTTCTTCGCGGGCACCGCGTGGATCACCGGCTACACCCTCCTCGGCCTGGAGGTGGCCGACTCGCTGCGTGGCCGCACGTTCGCCTTCGTGCAGATGCTGGTGCGACTCTCGCTCACACTGGTGCTCGCAGTGGCACCTCTGATCGCCGGCTTGATCGGGGAGCGACGCTGGCGGATCAACGACGACGCCGTCCTCGACTACAACGGCGCCGCCATCACGATGTTCGGTTCGGCCGTCCTGATGGTGGTCGTCGGCCTCCTCTCCTACCATCACATGAACGACCGACCCGGCATCTCCCTGCGAAGCGAGCTGAGGCAGTCCTTGAAGCGAGACCCCAAGGTGTACGCCGACCGCGGACTCTTCGTCGCCTTCGAGGGAGGAGAAGGTGCGGGCAAGTCCACGCAAGCGCGGCTGCTGCGCGACTGGCTCAGCGCGGACGGCTATGACGTGGTGCTCACCCACGAGCCGGGAGACACCACGGTCGGTCGGACCATCCGACACATCGTCCTCTCACCCGACACCGGTGAGCTCGACCACCGCGCCGAGGCGCTGCTCTACGCCGCCGACAAGGCTGAGCACATCCACAAGCTGGTCAAGCCAGCCCTGGCACGCGGCGCCGTCGTGATCACCGACCGCTACGTCGACTCGACCCTGGCCTACCAAGGCGCCGGGCGTGATCTCGCGACCGCTGACGTCGAAGACATCGCCCGGTGGGCCACCGCTCACCTGCGCCCTCATCTCACCGTGCTGCTCGACGTCGATCCCGAGCAGGGGCTCGGCCGCTTCGTCACCCAGGACCGGCTCGAGGCCGAGCCATTGGAGTTCCACAAGCGAGTTCGGGCATCTTTCCTCTCCCTCGCCGAGACCGACCTGGAGCACTACCTGGTCCTCGACGCAGACGCCGAGCGCGACGCGATCTTCGCCGGCGTACGCGCACGGGTCGCCGACCTGCTGCCGCTCGCCGAGCGCCACCACGAGGTGCAGGCGTGAGCGTGTGGGACGACCTCATCGGCCAGGAGGAGCTGGTCGCGTCCCTGCAAGTCTCGGTGGCCGCGGCGGCCAGCGCCCTGAAGGGCGAGCGCAGCGGCGCGGCGATGACCCACGCCTGGCTGTTCACCGGACCGCCCGGGTCCGGCCGGTCCAACGCCGCCCGAGCTTTCGCTGCGGCGCTGCAGTGTGAGCGGGGCGGCTGCGGCGAGTGTCTCGCCTGCCGCACCACCGTGGCCGGATCCAACGCCGACGTGACCTCGCTGATCACCGAGCAGTCGGTGATCCGCACCGACGCAGCGCGCGAGGCCGTGCGGATGGCGGCGCTGTCACCGGCCAACAGGCGATGGCAGATCATGATCGTCGAGGACGCCGACCGCTTGCACGAGCGCGCGGCGGACGCGCTGCTGAAGAGTCTCGAGGAGCCCGCCCCTCGCACCGTCTGGCTGCTGTGCGCGCCGACGGTGCAGGACGTCGTGCCCACGATCCGCTCCCGTTGCCGCCCGCTGGTGCTGCGGACACCGCCCACGGCGGCCGTTGCCGACTACCTGGTCCGCCGTGACAGGGTGCCGAGCGCGGTGGCGACGTTCGCGGCCCGCGCCTCCCAGGGACACATCGGTCGCGCTCGGGCGCTCGCTCGCGACGAAGCCACCCGCAACCGACGACGCGAGGTGCTGCGGATCCCCACCCAGCTCAGCGACCTCGGCTCCTGCATGACAAGTGCGGCCAACCTGTCCGAGGCCGCAACCGAGGAGGCCAAGCCGAGGAGTGACACGCTCGATGCCAAGGAGCTGGCCGACCTCGAGCTTGCGTACGGCGGGGGCCGTGGCGGACAGGCCACCGGGTTCGCAGCGGCCCGCAAGGAGCTGCAGCGCGACCAGAAGCAGCGGGCCAAGCGCCTGGTCAAGGACTCCATCGACCGCTCGCTGCTCGACCTCGCGTCGTTCTATCGCGACGTCGTCGCGGTGCAGCTCGGCGCCGTCGGTGGCCTCGTCAACGAGGAGCTGCGGCAAGACATCGACACACTGGCCCGCGCCACCAGCGGCGAAGTCACGACCCAACGCCTGGGCGCCATCTTCAACACCCGCGAGCTGCTCGAGACAGAGGTGGCGCCCCTGCTCGCGCTCGAGTCGCTGATGATCTCGTTGAGAGGAGCGCCGACACAGTGACGAGGGCCGCGCATCGTGCGTGACCTGCTGCTGTGAGCGCTCTCGAGGCGACCCGCGACCCACGTAGGCTGGGCCTCTCGTCGCCCGCGAGCGGGCGGCGGTCGTACGTGGCCGCGATGTGCTGGCCACCAGCTCTGACGTGAAGGACTGTGATGACAACTCCTCGTGCAGCTCGGCTGACCGCCTGCGCGGCGGTCATCGTGCTGACGGCCGGATGCGGTGCGGCCGGCGACGTGGCCAAGAGCGTGAACACCAGCGAGGACACGACGTCGAGCTCCCCGTCGACGCCGACCGACAGCACGGAGACCACCGACACCGCGCCTGGCACCTTGCCCGAGGGGTTCGGCGACGGGCCGGAGGGCGAGGGGATCGACCGCTTCTACAACCAGGAAGTCGCGTGGAGCGCCTGTGGGGGCGGTGACGACTGCGCCGACATCTGGGTGCCGCTTGACTATGACGACCCCGACGGCCAGGCCATCACTGTCAAGGCGAAGCGCCAGCCGGCCGCAGATCAGAGCAACAAGCAGGGCTCGCTGCTCATCAACCCTGGTGGCCCTGGCGGTTCCGGCATCGACTACCTCGGCTTCATCGACCTCGACTCGAGCATCACCGACGTCTATGACGTCATCGGGTTCGACCCGCGCGGGGTGGCGACGAGCACCCCCGTCGACTGCATCTCCGATGCGGAGCTGGACGCCTACGTCGCATCAGACCCCACTCCCGACAACGACGCAGAGGTGCAGGACTTCCAGGACATCTGGAAGAACTACACCGACGGCTGCGTCGAGAACTCCGGACCGTTGCTCGAACACGTGTCGACGGTCGAGGTGGCCAGCGACATGGACGTCATCCGGCAGGTGGTCGGCGACGACAAGCTGTCGTACTTCGGCGCGTCGTACGGCACCTACATCGGGGCAACCTACGCTGGGCTGTTCCCCGACAAGGTCGGGCGGATGGTGCTCGACGGTGCGGTTGACCCGGAGTCGGAGCCGCGCACCAACGCCATCAACCAGGCAGCGGGCTTCGACGTGGCCCTGACGGCCTACCTGGAGGACTGCATCGCCCAAGGGTCCTGTCCCCTCGGCGACTCGGTGGATACAGCGAAGAACAACTTGGTCGAGCTTTTCCGTCAGCTCGACCGGAATCCGCTGCCGACCTCGGGGGACCGGGAGGTCACGGAGGGGCTGGCGTTCTACGGGGTGATCGTGCCGCTCTACCGCCGCGACACGTGGTCGTTCCTTACGCAGGCCTTGCGAGAGGCGGTGGACGGCCAAGGCGACACGCTGCTGCTGCTTGCCGACGCGTACACCGAGCGGCAGCCCGATGGCAGCTACCCCACCAACTCACTTGAGGTGCAGTCGGCGGTCAACTGCCTCGACCACCCTGAGAACGAGACGCTCGAGGAGATCGAGTCCAACGGTGACGACTTCACGGCCAAGGCTCCGGTCTTCGGCAAGTCGGCGATGTGGTGGCCGTACGCCTGCTCGAACTGGCCCGTGCAGCCGACCGAGGAGCAACCGGCCTTCAGCGCCTCGGGTGCCGCTCCAATCGTCGTCGTCGGCACGACGCGCGACCCGGCGACCCCGTACGAGCAGTCGATCAAGCTGGCCGAGGAGCTCGACTCGGGGGTGCTGCTGAGTCGCGACGGCGACGGCCACACGGCGTACGGCGCCGGTAACACGTGCATCGACGAAGCCATCAACACCTACCTGGCCGAAGGCACCCCACCTCCCGACGGCAAGGAATGCTGAAGCAGTTCCCGAACCTCGGCTGAGTTGGGACCGGTGGAGTCGGCTTGGTAACCTCTCTCGTCGGCCCTGCTCTGCACGGCTGCGCCGCCTTAGCTCAGTCGGCAGAGCGTCTCACTCGTAATGAGAAGGTC
>JACCVA010000466.1 GCA_013698435.1 Nocardioidaceae bacterium
GACCGGTGGGCGGAGGTGCGGCCGGCACTGCTGCGTCAGGTGATCGCGGCGTCGCGGGGGCTGGTCGACCTGACCGTGCTGGACTGCGGGTTCAGCCTGGAGCTAGACGAGGAGATCAGCTACGACACCACCGCGCCCCGGCGTAACGGAGCCACGATCACCGCACTGGAGCAGGCCGACCTGGTGCTGGTCGTCGGTGCCGCAGACCCCGTCGGCCTGGGGCGGTTGGTGCGCGCCATCAGCGACCTCGCTGTCGTCGTGCCGCAGTGCCTGCCGCAGGTGGTCGTCAACCGGATGCGCAGCACGCTGGGGTGGTCGAGCGACGAGATCCGGTCGACATTGCAGCAGAGCGTGCGAACGGGTGCGATCGTGTTCCTGCCGGACGACCAGCCGGCGTGCGACCGCGCCATGGTGCACGGCAAGCTGCTCGGTGAGATGGCGCCGAAGTCGAAGCTCACCCATGCGCTCGCCGCCCTGGCCACCGAGATCGCCGGCGTACACCGACCGGCGCGGCAGCGCGCGGGTTCCCTCAGTCGGAGAGCAGCAGGAACGGGCCCGTAGGCATGGGAGCGACCATCAGCACCAGCATGGCGGTCGCATGGTTGTAGATCTCGAAGACGTTCACGTCATCGAGGAACGAAGTCAGCACCCACCATCGTATGAACGTGACACGATGATGGTCCCTCCTGGTCTGCGCCGACGAAGTGGCCAGACCTTCACGGATGGCAGGGGAAGGGATCGTGGATGTCGGAGCGGATGCGTCCGTTGGACATGAGGTTCCTGACGCAGGAGTCGGCGAGCACACCGATGCACGTCGCCACGCTCGACATCTTTGAGCCACCGGCGGACGCCTTCGACTACCAGCGGCTGGTGGCGCTCATCCACGACCGGCTGGCGTTCCTCCCGAGGTATCGGCAACGCGTCAAGGTGCTGCCTGGCCGACTGCTGAATCCTGTGTGGGTCGACGACGCCGACTTCGACCTCGGTTACCACGTCCGCCGCTCGTCTCTGCCCCGACCCGGGTCGTTGGAGCAGCTCCGCGAGCTGGTGGCGCGCATCATGAGCCGTCGACTCGACCGGAACCGACCGCTCTGGGAGACGTACGTCGTCGAGGGCCTCGACGGTGACCGCTTCGCGATCCTGACGAAGTCGCATCAGGTGCTTGTCGACGGCACCACCGTCGACCTTGGCCAGCTGATCCTCGACGACAGTCCGGTTGTCCCGCCGACGCCGGACGTGCGCTGGGACGCCGAGCGCTCGCCCAACGGCGTCGAGCTGCTGGTCGATTCTCTGACGGAGTCACTGCGCCATCCTGCTGTCGCCGCCGACAACCTACGGGGCCAGCTGGTCACGGCGGGGCAGCTCGCGACCCGAGCCCGAGAACTGGTCGGTGCCGTTGTGCCGAGACAGGTCGTGTCGTTGTCCGGGCCGCTCGAAACAGTGCTGTCGGAACAGCGCCGCTTCGCGACCGTCGAGACGCGGCTGTCGGCGTACCGCACGATCCGGGCGGCGCACGGTGGCAGCGTCAACGACGTCGTTCTCGCCACGATCACCGGCGCCCTGCGTGCGTGGTTGCTGACACGCGGCGACTCTGCGGCGAGCTCGATGCGCATCCGAGCGCTTGTGCCGATGAGCGTCGTGGACGACGAGTTCGCCCAGCCCACCTCACTCGGCAGCCAGGTGACACCGCATCTGCTGACGCTGCCGCTCAGCGAGACCAGTCCGATCATGCGGCTGCACCAGGTGTCCTACGCGTTCAAGACGCACCAGGAGACCGGCCGGGCGGTCGGCGCGACCAGACTCACGAAGATCGCCGGGTTCGCACCGACGACGTTCCACATGGTGGGGTCACGCGTCGCGGCAACGGCCCCCGGTCGAGCGTTCGACCTGGTCCTCACTAACGTGCCGGGCCCACAGTTCCCCTTGTACGCCGCAGGTGCGCGGATGCTGGCGAGCTACCCGGTGCCGCCCTTGCTTGCGGGCCATGCGCTGGCGATCGGTGTCACGTCGTACGACGGCAGGGTCTTCTACGGCCTGGATGCCGACCGCGACGCCCTGCCCGACCTTGAGGTGCTCGGCTCCTGCATCACCGAGGCTCTCGACGAGCTGCTCGAGGCGTCC
>JACCVA010000467.1 GCA_013698435.1 Nocardioidaceae bacterium
CTCGACGCCAGGCGCGAGGAAGCGGTGACCCCTCGAGCAAGATCTCACCTGCGTCGGCTCGCAGGTGACCGGTGAGGATGCGGGCAAGTGTCGTCTTGCCGCTGCCGGAGGCGCCGACGATGCCGACCGCTTCCCCATGTCGGACGTCGAGCGACACGTCGGTGAGCGCCTGGGTGGACTTGAAGGACTTTGTCACTGCTCGAGCCGACAGCACCCTCGTCAGACCGCCGAAGTGGCAGGCGACGTGCCGGCCCCGTGAGGGTTGTGGACGCACCCCTTGCTCGATGCAGACCGCCTCGGCCTGGGTGCAGCGAGGATGGAAAGGACAACCGGGCGGTACGGCGCGGGGGTCGGGCGGCGTTCCACGGATGGTCCGCAGCTCCTTGGTCGTTGTCATCACCGGAAAGGAGCTCACGAGCGCCCATGTGTAAGGGTGTGCGGGGTCTGTGAGGACCATGTCTGAGGATCCATGCTCCATGACCTCTCCGGCATACATGACCAGGCATCGCGACGCGAGGCGGTGAGCATCGGACAGGTCGTGGGTGATGGCCACCAAGGCGAAGCCGCGCTCCTGCCTGAGCTCGGATATCCGTTGGCACAGCTCGAGCTTGGCGACGGGATCGATGCCGGCTGTTGGCTCGTCCAAGACCAGCACTTCAGGGTCGAGCGCGAGAGCCATGGCCAGGGCCGCCCGGCGTCGCTCGCCTCCGGAGAGCTCGTGGGGGTAACGGTCTAGTAGCCCTGAGGGCAGCACCACGTCCCGACTGAGACTCTCCGCCTTTCGACGTGCGTCCCGCGCCGACATACCGAGATGGTGTCTCATCGGTTCAGCGATCTGCTCGCCGATGCGCGTGACAGGGTTGAACGGCACGCCCTGGAGAGCGATGGCGACCTTGCTCCACTGCACCTGCCGGAGATGATCCGCAGAAGCACCCAGCATCTCCATGCCAGCCAGCCGGACACTGCCCGAGGCGTTCGGGGGCTGGACCAGGCCGACAAGGGTGAGTGCCAGCGTCGACTTACCGGCACCTGTCTCACCGACCACCGCGAGGGACTCACCGGCTTTCAGGTCGAAGGAGATGCCGCGGATCGCGTGGACGTCGGGGGTATAGGTGACCCTCAGGTCGTCGACGGTAAGGAGAGCGTTCACCGGAACCGGTCCCAGCGGGGGTTCGAGAATGGCTCCAGGCCGACTCCGAGAAAGGCGAGCCCGAGCACCAGAAGCGTGATCGCCAGCCCGGGCGGCAGCAACCACCATGCGAAAGCCGGTGAGTCATAGATACCGGGATAGGCGCTGGCACGGTTCAAGATGCTTCCCCAGCTGGTGGTCGAAGCGTTGACAAGGCCGAGAAAGGCGAGCCCGGCGTCGACCACGATCGCGACCCCTGTGAGCTCGACGAACTGGGAAGCTATGACGGGACCGGTAGCCGGAGCGAGATGCCGGCGGATCAGGTAGGCCGGGCCGCCACCGAAGCCTCGCGCGCAAGCCACGTATCCGTGTCCTTTCACGCTGAGGACGTGAGATCGCACAATCCGCGCGATCGGCGGCCAGCCGAAGAAGGCAATCGCCAAGATCACCACCACAGTGCTCGGGCCGGCCAACGCCGCGACCAGGATCAGCAGCGGGAGCCCCGGCATCGCCAACGCCACATCGACCGTACGCATCGCCACAGCATCGACGGGCCCACCACGCAGCCCGGCCCAGGCTCCCACCAGGACACCGGTGATTGTTCCTACCGATGCGGCGGCGACGGCAATACCGAGCGAGCGACGGGCACCGTAGATGAGCTGTGACAGCACGTCTTGACCGATGTCGTTCGTGCCGAGAATGTGTCGAAGCGACGGTGGCGCAAGGGAACCTCCAGAGACGGCATGGGGGTCGTACGGTGCGATGACGGGCGCCAGCAGGCCGAGCGCACCGATCGTCGCGACGGTGAGCGCTCCCACGACCAAGAGCGGAGACCAGCCGGTGACCACACCGCGCCGCATCACGCGGACGTCGTGGGGTCGAGGCGGGAGTACACCGCATCCGCCAAGGCGTTGAAGGTGAGGACCGCCACCGTAAGCACCAAGAAGCAGCCCTGCAATGCGGGGTAGTCGCGCGCCGCGATCGAGTCGAACATCAACCTTCCCATTCCTGGGTAGGCAAAGACAGACTCGATGAAGACAGCCCCGGTCACCATCTGACCCAGCTGCAACCCTGTCGCCGTCGTCGCCGGAAGCAGCGCGTT
>JACCVA010000130.1 GCA_013698435.1 Nocardioidaceae bacterium
CGGCCGCTCCAAGATGAACAAGGCGGACCTCGTTACCGCGATCCAGAAGGCGAACGAGAAGGCGACCCGCCGCTCGCGCTAGTGGTCATCGACGGAAGTTCGTCGAAGGGTAGCCGTGGTCCAGGTGTGTGCAGCGCAAGGCGGCGTCGCGAAGGCAGACTGGGCGTCTCTCGAGCGATGCCAACGCAGTGATGTGCGTGCCTGGGGCGCGGGGACCCCGACGAACTAACAGAGATGACCACTAGTAGCACAACTGCGTTTGAGAGCCGAGGCGGCGGGAACGACGCCTTCGTGACTTCACTGTGGCGAGACCGAGCTGACCTACCTATATTCAGCCAGGCGCAAGCCGGTGCGGAGTACGACATCGTCGTGGTCGGTGCTGGGCTCACCGGGCTGGTGACGTCGCTGCTGCTGGCCCGTGCCGGACTGAGTGTCGCGGTCGTGGAGGGCCGGCGTATCGGTTCTGGCACGACGGGCAACACCACCGCCAAGATCAGCCTGCTCCAGGGCACCCGACTGTCCACCCTGGCCACGAAGAACCCGCTGGAGACCGTCAGGTCGTACGTCGAGGCCAACCGCGAGGGCATGGAGTGGCTGCTGAGGTACTGCGACGAGCACGACATCGCGCTCCAGAGGCGACCCGCTTTCACCTATGCCACCACTGAGCAAGGCGAAGAGCAGGCTCGAGGTGAGCTGGCCACCGCCTCGGCGGCTGGGCTCGACGTGACCTGGGAAAGCGAGCTCGAGCTCCCGTACCCCACCCGTGGTGGGGTCCGGCTGGATGACCAAGCACAGTTCGACCCGATGACGGCCCTCGGGGCGCTCGTCTTGGACGTGCAGGCACACGGCGGCGTCTTCTTCGAGACGACGCGGGTGCGGACAGTGCGTCGTGGTGCTGGCACCTGCACCGTCGTGACGGAGCATGGCGACATCGCGGCCAGGCAGGTCGTGCTGGCAACCGGCATTCCGATCCTCGACCGGGGCGGCTACTTCGCCCGCCTCGAGCCGCTGCGGTCGTACGCCGCTGCGTTCTCCGTGCCGAACGTGCCCCAGGGCATGTACCTGTCCGCGGACTCCACGACCCGCTCGGTGCGCTCTGTCGTCACCGACGATGAGGAGCTTCTGCTGGTGGGTGGGAACGGCCACGTCGTCGGTAGGCATCCCTCACCGGCTTCGCTGGTCGACGACCTCACCCGCTGGACCGAGCAGGCGTTCCACGGTGCCCGGCGGACCCACTGGTGGTCGGCTCAGGACTACGAGTCTCTCGACGGGCTCCCCTACGTCGGTCCGCTGCTGCCCCAGCGCGACACGATCTTCGTCGCCACCGGCTACGACAAGTGGGGGATGACGAACGCAGTCGCCGCGGGGCTCTCCCTGTCCAGTCAGCTCCTCGGCGGCAACACGCCATGGAGCTCCGACATCCGCAGCTGGCGGCTGCGTGAGCTCAGCGGACTTGGGCGGGCGGCCAAGCTCAACGGCAGCGTCGCGGCGCGGATGGCGGAGGGGTGGCTCCGGGTCGCGCTGGGTTCCGATGGGTCGGCGACCCCGCCTGCTGACGGCCAGGGCCGCGTAGAGAGGCGCGGGACCTCACCAGTGGCGGTATGCACGGTGGCCGGTGAGACCCGCGAGGTCTCCGCGGTGTGCCCACACCTCAAGGGCATCGTGACCTGGAACGACGCCGAGCTGTCGTGGGACTGTCCGCTGCACGGCTCGCGGTTCTCCGCCGACGGCTCCGTGCTTGAAGGCCCTGCGACCGTGGGGCTCACGCCGCACTGACCGTCGCCAACCCGCGCCATGCTTACCGCCGGTTTATCTTCACCTACGAGCGGGTAACAACAACCTGTGACACCTCACAGCGGACCGATGCGGGCGCCCCTTCCGCGCGGTCCGGTGAGTGCACAGGTCCTGTCCTGGCTGAAGGGCCGCGTCGCGCCGGACGTCCCGCACGTGCGTCGGCTGCTGCAGGAGCCCTCTGCCGACATCATCTGCGACGAAGACCGCCAGCTCACCTTGTGGACGTTGTACGAGCTCCACTACACGGGCTTTGATGACATCGGCGCCGGATGGGAGTGGTCGCCGGAGTGCCTCGCCGTCCGCCGCGTGCTCGAGACAGAGTTCGAACACCACATGCGTGCCTCGACGCGCGACACCGTACGGGCCGTCTGCGCGCGCGCCGGCGGCGTCGCCGAGCGGCTCTTCGCCCTGGTCCTCGAAGACGACTCCCCGTCCCTCGGTCGATACATCCAGCGGCAGGCTGACCGCAGTGAGGCCGTGGAGTTCCTCATCCACCGCAGCATCTACAACCTCAAGGAGGCGGATGCGCACACCTGGGCGATACCCCGGCTGACGGGTGCAGCAAAGGTTGCGCTGGTGGAGCTGCAATACGACGAGTACGGCACCGGCAACCTCGACCGGTTGCACTCGCAGATGTTTGCCGACACGTTGCGGGCGTGCGGGTTGGACAGCAGCGTCGGCGCGTACATCGACGAGGTCCCGGCTGTCACGCTCAGCCTCAACAACGGTCTCACCATGTTCGGGCTGCACCGACGGTTGACCGCCGCGGCCATGGGCCACCTGGCCGCGTTCGAAGCCAGCAGCTCACAGCCGTCCCGGCAGGTCGCTCGAGGACTGCGGCGACTCGGCTTCCCGGAGCCGGCGGCGGCGTACTTCGACGAGCACGTCGAGGCTGACGCGGTGCACGAGCAGGTCGCCACCCGCAACATCTGCGAGGTCCTGGTCACCCAGGACCCGCGGCGCTCGGAGGATGTGTTCTTCGGGGCGGCGGCGGGCATCTACCTGGACGCCAGGGTGGCCGGATACGTTCTCAATGCATGGGCTACCGGTCGGTCAGCGCTGCTGCCCGAGCTGCCCGCGCCAGACGTTCTCGGCGCCTGACTGTGACAGCGCGCCGACCCGTCTCAAGGTCCGTGACGTACGTCCTGCCCATCAGGCGGCAGCACGCCGGTGCAGATGCCGATCTCGACGGCTACCTCCACTGGCTCGGCAGCGTGCTCCCAGTGGTGGTGGCGGACGGCTCGGCGCCACCGGTCGCGGCAGCAAACGCTAGGCGTTGGAGTGGGGCCGGCATCCGTCACTTGCCGGTCTCGTCGGTCGCGCTCAACGGCAAGGTTGCCGGCGTCTGCGACGGTGTCCTCGCCGCAGAGACACCATTCGTCATCCTCGCCGACGATGACGTGAGGTACGACCAAGACACCTTGCAGGCCGTCATCGACAAGCTGGTCGACCACGACGTTGTTGTGCCGCAGAACTTCTTCCACCCACTGTCCTGGCATGCCCGCTGGGATACTCCTCGAACACTCGTCAACCGAGCGTTCGGGATCGAGTACGCCGGCACGATGGCCTTGCGCCGCGCGGACCTGCTCGCCTCTCGGGGCTACTGCGGCGGAGTCCTGTTCGAGAACCTCGAGCTCTTGCGCACTTTGACGGCACACGGTGCGCGCCCGCACCACGCGCTCGACGTGTTCGTCGCCCGCCGCCCGCCCTCCGCCCGTCACTTCTTCGGTCAGCGGGTCCGGCAGGCGTACGACAGCCAGGCGCAGCCGGCTCGCCTGTTGGCGGAGCTGGCACTGCTGCCGCTGCTTGTGCTGAGCCGGCGACGGCTCGCCTCGGCAGCCCTGGTGGCCGCGCTGGTGTCGCTGCTCGCCGAAGTAGGGCGACGTCGAGACGACGGCCGACGCGTGTTCACAGGCAGCTCGGTGGCCTGGACGCCGTTGTGGTTGGCCGAGCGAGCGGTCTGCTCCTGGCTGGCCCTGGCTTCGTACGCGCGCGGAGGTGCGCACTACTCGGGGCGCCGCATGCGCTTCGCCGCCCACCGGACGAGCACGCTGCGAGGCGTCAGCTGTCCGGAGCCGACCTGCGGGTGCGACCTTCTCATCCGACGGACGGCGGCACCGCTATGACGTCTGAGCGGCCGGCGGTCGTCCACGTCACCTGCTGCCCCGATGGTCCGTTCCTGGTCAGGGGGGCCGACGTCATCCGGGACGAGGACGGAGTCGACCACGCGACACATCGTCCCGTGGTCGCGGTGTGCCGCTGCGGCAAGTCGACCCGTAAGCCTTGGTGCGACGGCATGCACAAGCTTCTGCCGAGGACCCCTCCGACCCCCCGGGCCGCCACGGGTGAATGACCGTGGCGCGCACCTCTAGAAACGTTTCACCAGCACGTCAGGAGACGTCCGCCCGTTCACCGACGCCCGTCAGCACCTCCCGCCAGCGCCCCCGGCCGCCGGCGCGCCGCGCCAACGCAGGTGTGGCACCGCCCTCGTCCGACCGCA
>JACCVA010000475.1 GCA_013698435.1 Nocardioidaceae bacterium
GGTCCCAGCGCGAGTTCCCGATGGCCGACGTGCCTGAGGTGACCGACGCCGCCGACCGGACCGACGAGCTGCTGCTGTCATGGATCGTCGCCGAGGCGGTCACGAAGCTCTCGGCAGAACATCGCGCGGTCCTGCTGGAGTGCTATCACCGGGGCGCCTCGGTGGCGGAGGCCGCGCGACGGCTCGGCGTCCCGGAGGGCACCGTGAAGTCCCGCACCCATTACGCACTGAGGGCGCTGCGGTTGGCGCTCGAGGAGATTGGGGTGAACGCATGAGTTGCGAGTTCGCGCACCACGACGGCAGCTACGTCCTCGGGTCCTTGTCCGCGGCCGAGCGCTCGGCGTACCGGCGCCACCTGAGCGAGTGCGCCGAGTGCACAGAGGCGGTGCAGGACCTCGTCGGACTGCCCGGCCTGCTGGCGCGTGTCTCGCCGGAGGTGCTGGAGTCCCCGCACGTCGACGAGCCTGTCCCTGAAACGCTGCTTCCGGCGCTGGTCCGACAAGCACGGGGAACTCAGCGCCGGCGCTGGTGGGTCGCGGCCGGGGCGGCTGCCGCTGCTGCCGCGGTCGTTGCAGTCATTTCACTGGCGGTCACCGCATCGACCGATGACGACGCGCCGACGGTCCTGACGCCCTCGCCCGGCGCGAGCGGCAACGACCAGGCAAGTGAGCCCATGCTGCCGGTCGGTTACGAACCGGTGTCGGCCAACCTCGCTTTGACAAGCGTTGCCTGGGGTACCCGGCTGGAGCTGACCTGCACCTACGACTCCGCCGGCGCGCAGGGGTCTTGGGCTGCTTGGGACTACGCGATGTTCGTCCGAACACGAGACGGGCAGCTCGAGCAGGTGGCCAGCTGGCGCGGGCTCCCGGGCAAGACGATGCAGCTAGCCGCGGCCACGGCCGCCAGCCGTGACGACATCTCCTCAGTGGTGATTCGCACTGTTGAAGGCAAGCCCGTGCTGAAGCTGGCCCCGTAGGACATCGTCACTCCGGGGATGGGCAGCCGCCAGGTTCATCCCAAGGCAGTACGTCGGCGGCGCAGGCGCTCTCAGTGGTGCGAGTCCGCACGCACCGAGGTGGCCGGTTCCCCCGGCGCCCCGTAAGCGCTGAGGAAGCGGTCGCGGAAGGTGTCCATCCGCCAGACCGGTGCGTTGCGGCCGGGGTTCATGCCGGCCTGCCAACCCCAGCCGGAGATGGCGTCCATCACCGCCGGGTCGTGGGCGATGACCGTGATCGGCACGTCATGGCCAGGGTGCTCCCCGGTGACGTAGGAGTGGGGCTGATGGTCGCCCAGCACGATGAGGACCAGGTCGGGGTCGGGGTACGCCTGCACGAAGGAGATCAGGGAGCTCAGCGAGTACTCGATGGACCGGCCGTACAGCGCGCGCACCTGGGCGGGGTCGCGAAACGCCTCCTCCGGGGGCTCCCCCTGTTCGGGCATGCCGGCGAAGACGGAACCGTCACCGACGTCGTCCCAGTCGACCAGGTGAGGCAGCGGTGTCCATGGGTGGTGGCTGGAGACCAGGTCGATCTCGCCCATCACCGGGGCACGGTCGGCGCTTGCCAGCTCCAGCCTGCGGTACGCCGACAAGATGTACTGGTCGGGCATGGGCGCGTAGCTGAACTTCGGGCCGCGGTACCCGACGTTCCGCGAGTCGTACAGCTGGTCGAACCGATAGAACGACGACCCTTCGGGCCAGTCCTCCGTGTTCGCCGGTACGTCGAAGACGGTGCGCCACCCAGCGCGTCCGAACGCTGCGGTGAGAGTCAGCCGGTCGTTCGGTAGGAGCTGTTCGTACCGTTGTTGGCTGTCGACCCAGAGGCCGGACTGCAGGGTGGAGTGGGCCAGCCAGCTGGCCGCACCGAACGTCGGCGACGTGAGGAACGCGCTGCGGGAGGAGAACCCCGCCGCACGCAACCGGTCGGTTCCGGCGTCCAGCACGGCGTCGACCTGTGGTGAGAAGGTCGAGTCCTGCACCGCAACCCGGCCGTAGCTCTCGACGAACGCGAGGATGACGTCCTTGCCGCGCAGCCCGGTCAACAGCCGGTCGTCGGGTGTGTCGGCGAAACGATCCACTCCGATCTCCTTGGCGAACGTCTGCCGACCCCGGATGTCGGCGCGCACCTGGCTCACCTCGTGCAGGGCGAGGTCGGCCGCGCTGGTCGAGGCAACCGGCATACCCGGGGAGAGCTGCAGACCAAACACGGCACACAGAATCCAGATGACCCCGAGCCCCGTGACGGCTCGGATCGAGAAGCGGTGATGACGTGCGACGAGCCGCATCAAACGGACGACGCACAGCGGCAGCAGCGTGAGGATGACGACGCCGAGAACCGCGGCTGTCACTGCGGACGCCACCGCTGCCCGGTGGCCGATCGAGTCACCGAGGACGCCCACGCCTGGTCCGACGTACACCCAGTCGTTCAGCGGGTCGAAGGGACGGTCGAGGATGGCGAGGAATCCGATGTCGAGGATCTTCAGTATGACGAGCACGCCGAGCACCACCCCGAACACCGCCGCCGCCGTGCCTCGTGCCCTCGGGTGCAACACCAGGGCGAGTACGACGAGGATTAGGCCCTCGAGCGGGATGCGGGCGAACGTCCACGGCGACATCCGGCCGGCCTGGTTGGGAGCGACGAGCGCTGCCCACACGGCCAGCCCCGCAAGGGCGGTTACCAGCCGCGACCTCACCGTATGCAAACGCTGAGGTCGTCTCACGGCCGCCGTCCGCTGCTCCACAGCAATCGCTTCGGCGTCGCTTCGCCCAGTGGACGCGTCGGCCGAGCCGGTTGCCAGCCGCCACAGTCCCCATGCCTGGCGGCCGAACGACTCGGCGAGCAGAACCAGGCAGACAGCAAGCGCGGCGATCGCCAGACGTTGCGGGAGGACGTTGCCCGCCACCACCGTCAAGACGATGCCCTGGACAGCGGCAACCACCTTGCACCAGTAGCGCTCCGGCAGCGACTCGCGCAGCCACGGCAGCACCCGACCGGCGGCCAAGAAGAGATAGTGCGCTCCT